>CAIRMS010000124.1 GCA_903879765.1 uncultured Flavobacteriales bacterium | reverse complement strand
TCACGCTGAATAATAAAAATATTCTCCAAGGAACCATCACCCAAACGAATCCAGCGGAAGAGGCATTTTACAATCGCATAAATGAATCATTTAACAAGAAAATGCATTTCAAGAAGGATCTTGTCATACAATCGCGAGAAAAAGCCAAACAAGAAGGAATCCAAGTGGACACACTCCTTTTAGATGAAAACACTCAAATTGACGAAAGCACTTTTGACAATGGGATTATCCACCAAATACATCTCCATACCAATAGTTTATCGAACATCGATAACAAAATTAGTATAGACTTAAAGGACCTTATTCACGTAGCTTTTTTCAAGAAAAATTCAGATGCTGGAACTGGAGCCAAGGTTGTTATAACAACACTTCTTTCGTTCGGTTTACTAACCATAATCCTTGGCGTTATTGCGTGTAATTGCCCACATGTTTATGTACAAAATGGAGAATCCTTTGAATACACAAACACCTTATTTACGGGTTCCTTGAGCAAGCAATTAGAACGCTTCGATTATAAAAGCCTGCAAGACTTCCATCCTGAAAAAAGTTCTCTATTCATGCAAATTAAAAATGAAGATGAGGAAAGACAATTCACCAACCTACTAGGATTAAAAGTGGCCTATCATGATCCATCTTTCCAAGTGATGAACGATAAATTCGGAAACCTTTACAGCATTGCATCTCCTAAAAATGCCATTCGCTCAATTGACCAAGAAAAAATCGATCAAAGTGAGTTTATTTCCACTGACAATGAATCATACTTCTCTTTTGATTCACCAACTAAAAATGGACTTGTTAGCACAGACCTCACCTTCAATAAACCAGCTGATATTTCAAATGCGAAGCTCATTTTAAACCTCAAAAACTCCGATTGGGCGGGATACATTCATCAAAAATTCTTAGAAAATATTGGTTCATATCAAGAAGAATGGATCGAATCCAATTCAAAAAAATCAACAGCAGAACTTCAAGACGCATTTAAAAAAGGTGGGATTCCACTGGTTGTTTACGTCAAAAAGAAAAATAAATGGATTGAAATCGAAACCATTGAACCAATTGGTAATGCGGGGGATCAGTCCGTCGTTGTTCCTATAGACCCTAACCTATTAACAGATTCATCCATTGAAATACGCCTTCAAAGCGGATTTAAGTTCTGGGACTTAGATTATGTGGCCATGGATTTCTCAAAACAAAAAGCATTCGAAGTCCAGCACATTTCGCCTTCTTTCGTTAGCGGAGAGGAAAGAAATTTAAAATCCCTTTTATCAAACGATGAAGTGTACTTGACTACCGAATCCCATTCAGAACCAATTTCTGTTCGTTTTGATGGCCTTCAAACGGATAAATCAAGGACCTTGTTTTTAGAAAGCAAAGGATATTACATCAGACAGAAAATGGAAACAAGTAAGCCAAAATATATGGAACTAGCGAAAATTTCTCGCAAAAATGGACTTGGACGATTCTCTCAAGAAACATTCTTAAAATCATTGATGTCCTTTCAACAGTTAAATATGACAAACGCGGCAATAAAATAGATTTTAGACAATCCGATTTTTGTGCTAATTCATCTCATGTTTTAAAAAAAAATCCTAATTTCATTAAAAATTTAACTCATGAAAAAAATATTACTTTTTATTTGTTTGGCTTTCTCCATGGCAAGTTTCAATTCCTGTGGTGATAGCGAAACTAAAGTTGATGATGCTAGCTTGAAAAAAGCACAAGAATTAGAAAAACAAGCACAAGAAAAACTGGATGAAGCAAACCGTCTAAAGGAAGAACAACTTGCGGCGGAAGAAGAAATGATCCAGCGCGAAAAAACAGTAGAACGTGCGAAATTGGAAAGACAATTCCCAGATTATTCTGAAGTTGTGATTGTTACACAACGTTCTTATTTTCATTCTAATCCAACGGACGAATCTACAACGAAAAAATTTCTTGTAAATGGTGACCAATCAACTGTTCTTAAAACAAGAAATGGGTATGGTTATATAGAATTCTATAATCCTTCCGCAGATAAAGTAACCGCTGGATGGTTAGACTTACATGATTTGGAAGTAATCGATTACAGAGGAGAATAAACTTAAGTGAGAAAAAAAAAGAACCGATACCGGTTCTTTTTTTTTGTTTAATAACACAGAACGATTGTTCCAGGTGAAATGTTTTGGTAAATTGTTTGTGCGGTAGCCAACGGCAAATTGATACAGCCATGAGAACCTTCAGACAAATAAATCGTCTCTCCAAATTTATTTCTCCAGCGCGCATCGTGAAGACCAATTCCGTTATTAAATGGCATCCAGAAGCGAACATGAGCAGAATATCCTGGACCATTCAATTCAGTATTCGTTGCCATGTACTTGACATAATACGCTCCACCTGGTGTTGAGTGACCTTGTTTTACACAGCCTGTTACAACATCACTTTCGATAATGAGCGAGCCATTTTTATAATACCATAATTTTTGGTCAGAAATACTAATTTCCACATAGGTCTTATTCGAATCAAAAACTCCCGACGGAATTCCATTCATTCCATAAGAAGGTTCGCGAGACACCACCTCGGCATTTCGCACATTCTCAATGATATTTGTAAGTTCCTTAAAAACATTCAAGCGAACTCCTATGTCCCCTCCCCTAATTGATTTCTTTTCTCCTTTTGAGCTAGTGATGTTCACACTCGGTATGATTTCATCGTATTTAGTTGCTAAATCTTTCACATATGCAAGTGATTTAGATGAATTCAAATTCACCCTCATGTTGGAATCGAGTATTAACCAACTAGCAAATGTTTTTTTATCGATGACCACATTTTCATTCTTAAATTGAAGTGTAATTTTTGCATTCAAACTTTTTTTCAATGCGATTAAACCTTGTTTTGTCTTCTCATCAGACAATTGATATTTAGGCTTCTTGTAAAAACGATTACGATCTAAGTTCAATTCCGATTCTTTCGATGAAATTGATTTCAGTAAAGCGTCCGTTAGCAAAGCTGTATCTAACTGATTTCCATTAACAGCCTCAATTGGTTTAAACTCGTTATTCACATAATTATATGTGGCGTTCTTTGGTCTTTGAAAAGGAATCTTATAGAAAAAAGAAGCAAGTGTTTTTTTTAGTTGTTTTTTACTTGTAATCTGAAATATGGTATCCAATTCAAATTTTCCCGGCGCACTAATCGTCAACTCCCAAGAACGACCTATTGTATCTAAGGTATCAAAAGAAACAAGTTTACTGCCCGTTATTACCTGGCCTTTTTCTTCCTTTGTCTTTAAAGTTGCATGAAATTCATCGGGACTATCAATATCAAGCTTGTAGACATTCTCCATCTCTACCGTTGATTCTGACACTTTTGCTTTCTTGCTTTTTTGATTTGTCTCGCATGAAGTAAGCATGAGGACAACAAACGATAGCCCATAAATTACCAAAGTTTTATTCGTTATTTTTTTCATTTTATTGAACTGTTATTTTGAAAACCATTACTGAATTACCACCTCCATTTTCTTTTCCTTGAGCCGTGACAATTAACTCTTTGTCATCGCTTGAAATGTCCATTCCTACCGGATAGGAATCAGCTGGAATTTCGCTAATTACTTTCATATCTTTCGTTCGTACAACAACGATTTTCGAACCATTATTCACCGCCGCGAAAAGATACTTACCATCTGATGTGGTAACGATTGTTCGTGCTCCAGATCCGACAGAAACACTTTCAAACTCATTAAAAGCCACTTCTTTCCCTTCATTTTGCACACGACTTTTTACAAATGCGCGCCATGAACATTTTTGAACCATTCCAGGAGTGTTCGCACTGAGGTATAGAAATTCGCCATTTATCACCAAATGACGCACATTCGATTGCATTCCTTTAATGGTGCCCAAAAATTCATACGTTTTAGCGTCAAAAACAGCAATTCCAGCTGCACCTCCCATTTTTCCAACCAATAAAAAATCGCCATCCGGTGTAAAAACGGTGCCACGCAAACAATAACCGCATTCGCTATCGCGATTGACGTGTCCAGCGCCAAAATCCAACTTCATTTGATAGTCTACTACGAGGTGTTTGTGATAATAGAAATCCATCGGATTTTCACTTTCAATATTGATGACACCAAGGGTATTATCTCCCCAATGCGTTACTGCGATGAATTTATTGTCAGGTGAGCACGCAATCATTTTTGGAAGCGGTCCAGTAGGCATCACACGAACGATTTCATCCTTTTCCGTATCAATAATAGCCAGTGCTGATGGACATTCCGCATTGCTGTCATAATCTCTGCGGTAATAAGTCACCCATAAATACTTTCCATTGTGCGAAAAGCAGCTTTCCACGGGCTTTCCTTTAAAAAAATTATAGTTAGAAAGTGTGCGATTGTATTTGTAATCGAAAACCGTCGTTTCATTATTTTTAAACAGATTTTGATTGGAGGCATCGAATGAATGTTCAATCGTTTTTATCTTCTTTTTTGTTTTAGCGTTATAGACTACTGTTTTACATCCTTCCAACGATTGAACATAAAATTTCTGACCATCCAAACTATAATTCACGGATTTAGGTGAATTAATCGAAACATCATACGAATCATTTTCATTCGAAGGCTTGGCATAATTGCGCTGAAATCGATTCACAAGCTCCAAGGTCACTTCATTTGACCCTTTGGACTTTTGCCCAATTTGTATATGAACAACTTGTGCCTGAAACGAATAAGCAATGCTTATGAGCGCAGTAACTAT
>CAIRMS010000123.1 GCA_903879765.1 uncultured Flavobacteriales bacterium | reverse complement strand
TCCTTCTTAAATGGAATGAAAGAATCTATTTCACAGATTAGTGAATTTGAGGATCAGCTGATAACATTTCTATCCAAAGAAATTTTAAATCCAGTTCGATATTTGGAAATTCATTTGATGAAAACCATTTTGAACAGAGGACAAATTTCGCTGGATGAATATCAAGAGCTTTATTTAAAGGAGACGTCAATTTCTCTTGAAAAAGAAACCTTGAAGCATGCATTACATGTCATGAATGGTCTTTTTCATACGATTTCTGTAAAAAAGGAAATGGTAAAAATAGGTAGTCATCGGAATTACGAAATCGTATTAATTGATAACGATGTTCTTAAAATTGGTAGAACATTATCTGATTTAATCGAAAAAGTGGACATCAAATCATACTTATTAGATCTGTGTGAATATTCTTTTAGAACCATGAGCTTAAATGGACCAGAGTTCGTAAACAATGATTTTAGTTTGAATAATCGCTATTCTCGAAAAGATGTCTTTAGAATTCTTCAATGGGAAGTGAATCCAGTTGCCCAGAATGTGGGCGGATATATGGTTCGAAAAAATAAAGCGGATTGTGCTATCTTCGTCAATTATCATAAGGACGAGGATATTTCTGCATCCACAAAATACCATGATCGATTTATCTCGAGAAATGAATTTATTTGGATGTCCAAAAGTAAAAGAAAGTTAAATTCTCCCGATGTCAGTTCGATTTTATCTCAAAAGGAACATGGAATGCGTTTACCATTGTTTGTCAAGAAAAATAATTCAGAAGGTGTAGAGTTTTACTATTTGGGGAATTCAAAGGTTCTCAAAGAAACAGCAGTAGAAATTTCAATGCCTGATGATTCTGGTAAATCCGTTTCAGTGGTAGAAATGAATTTTATGCTAGAAAATCCAGTCGAAAAATCGCTGTATGACTATTTGGTGAATTCGGATTAGAAGAATTGAAATTGAAGATTTACAACACAAAACATTCCTTTCGATGCCAATCAAGATTTTCAATTGATGGATAAAAATGAATGTTCGTTGGTAAAATGATTTGTTTTCCGTCAAATTGTTTTAATGAAAAAGGCGAGTCATTTTCTTTAATTGCTGGTGAAACGCGAATGATGTATTCTGAATTAATGGTTATTAAACCTCGATCAAACGCACGATGTATATTAGGAGATAATGAGATTCCATTGGTTATCGTATCATCCTTTGAAATGGCGAAAGGAACGATGTGACAGGCATCAACAAGTTGAGCATTCGTCGAAGACTCAATGCGCATTCCTGAAATTGCACAATGATAATTATAGATTTTTGGGATTTCTTTTTTAAAGATTCCCCCTCTCACGAAAATCTCCTCCTCAAATTGTTCCTGTGGCAAAGATTCTTTTAATTCCTTGATGCGGCTTGAATAAACGGCGCGGTTATCATTCAACATTTGGGTTTCGAGTTGATCATAAACGTTGTAATCTTTCGAATTGAAATTTGTTCTCGTTTCATGAAAATACTTTTCTAGTAGTTGATCAACTAATAATCCGTTTTGAATCGGATCAATAAGTAATCGGAAGAATTCTTTGTCCAATTCTGCAAATGCGATTGATTCTTTTAATGCGTTTAAACTTTTTATTGAGTGAGAACTTGTTAATGGAATATTCATTCCAATATTCGTGATTAATCGCCAAAACGGTTCGCTTCTCATGTGGAAAAAAGGAAGTGAAAAATTAGGTGAATGCTGCGTAACAACGAGTTTTGACCAATTTGACTTAAATTCAAGTACTAATTCTGGAGTAATCTCAATTTGATTTGAAGAAATGTCTCCTTTTCGAATTAATTCGAAAATCGATAATAATAAAATAGGTTTATGAGGCGCACCACCATTCGAAGCAGATCTTTTTAATCTTAATACTTGATGAAGGTATTTTTGTATCGATTCTTCTTCCATGTCGAGATATAAGCTTAAAATCTAATTTGTTCTAGTTGTGTTCTCCCTCAACCAATCCTGCGTTTCCTCATCGCTGCTCCAAAGGAAACAACCTTTCATTCCGCGTGTCATGAGT
>CAIRMS010000122.1 GCA_903879765.1 uncultured Flavobacteriales bacterium | reverse complement strand
CGAAAATGTATCCATTATACTGGCTGTCGAAGTAGAGTAAGTCCCAATTCACTTGTCGGTAATTAAAACCTAGGTTTATTCCTGGACGAAAAGTATGATCTTGTAAACGATCAAATTCTAACGAATAACTAATATTTGCTTGTCCTTCTAGTGTGCTCAATTTCCCATCACCAACTTGATCATGGAATCCTAGAAATCCTAGACCCCAATTTTTATACTTAGTGTCCACTGAGAACGAACTTGTACTGAAGGGCACTGTCACGCTACGCCATTGATTGCGGTAATTGGCTATAACACGAAGGTCTTCTTTGAAAGCCCCTGCATTCCCGGGATTTTGGAACAAGGGATTGTCATTGAATTGTGTCCAATGAATATCCTGTCCCAATAGATAGGAACCTTGAAGTAAACAAAAGAGGATTAAAACATGTCTCATAGCAAGCTAGGCATGACGAATATACGAAATTTGCTTGTCGAAAACGATTATGGATTTGTTAAAGAGACAGGAATGATCTTTCCATTTAAATACTGATGTGCATTCAATGAAAATTCAGCAATAAATGCAGCCATCTGTTCAGGTGAAAGTGGTGCTTTATATCCAGGGAACGCTTGTTCCAACATTTCCGTTTGAACTGCACCAAGACAAAGACAATTCATTTTGATGCTTGTTTCTTTGTACTCTTCAGCAAATAATTCAGTAAAGGAACAAAGAGCCGCTTTTGACGTCGAATAGGCTGCAAGACCAGCAAATTTCATGCTTCCTTGGAATCCACCCATGGAACTAATGTTCACGATGTGTGCTCCTTCAGGATTCAATTTCGGCAAAAAGCATTGGATGTTTTCCATTACCCCAATAACATTAACTTGATACGATGTGGCAATGTCTTCGTGGCTTAATGCTGGAAATGGTTTGTTCACCAAGAATCCGGCATTTTCAATGAGAACATCAATCAAAGGAAGTTTATCGTAGACTGATTCCAATTGTTCTCGAATGTTTGATTCAAGGTCTAACTGAAAACAATGAACGTTTTCCTCCGTAAAAAGTGTCTTCATGCGTTCGATGTTACGTGAAAACGCATATACTTTGTGTTCGGGATTTTCAGCGAATTGTTTCACCAATGCTGCACCAATTCCTCGACTCGCTCCAATAACGACAATGTGCTTACTCATCGAAGCTGACAATTAATTCGGGACTTGTTGGAAATGCTTGACAGGTTAAAATGTACCCGTTTTTCACTTCCTCATCTGTTAGCGAGAAATTCGAACGCATTTTTGCAGAGCCTTTTAGTACTTTCGCACGACAGGAACAGCAAACACCTCCTCGACAAGAGTAGGGTGCATCTAATCCATTTTTTTCAGCAAGTTCTAATACACTGTGTTGTTCTCCCTTCATTGTAAACGAAGCCGTTTCACCGTCAATCATCACTTTCACTTGACTTTCGCCAGTAAAATCAACACTCGCAACCACTTCTTTGCTTTCAACAGCAGTGAATAATTCGATGTGAATTTTTTCTTTTGAAACGCCGAAAAAACTTAGGCATTCTTGCATATCAGCTATAAGTCCACTTGGACCACAGATGTAAAAAGCATCGGCTTGTAAAAGCTGAAGATTCTCTTTGATTTTCTCAATGAAACGATCCTTTGTTAAACGTCCAAACTCATACCCAACAGCTTCTTCTTTACTCAAAAAATGCATGCAGTCAACAGCGTTAAGTACTGAGAGTTCCGATTCAAATAAAATAGCAGATTTGGATTGACTGCCATAAAACAAATGCATTTTTGCTACAGAATCAAGGTGTTTCGCCATGGAAAGTATCGGAGTAATTCCACTTCCTGCTGCCAAACAAACAATATTCTTTGCCGCCGGGTCTAATTTAAAGTTTCCTTCTGGTTTCGAAATCCAAATGGGGAAATCAGTGGATGATTGGTCATTCAGAAAATTAGAAACGATTCCTTTGTCAACACGTTTTACAGCAACAGCGATAGGTTCATTTGGACCACTGCAAATCGAGTAAGATCGTCGCTCTTTCTTACCATTGATCAGTAATTCAAGGTTGATGTATTGTCCAGGAACAAACGTAAATTCTTTTTGCAAATCACCCGGAATTTCGAATGAAACTTGCACTGCGTCTTTATTTAGGTGAGTTATTTCTTTCACCTGAATGGCATGAAATCCTCGGCTTACCGCTTCGGGCTTTTCACTTTTTTTAAATCGATCGAAGATTCCCATGTTTAGTCGTCAAATGATACAAGCACTTCCTCACTAGTTGGATGTGCTTGACAAGTTAATATATATCCAGCTTCCACTTCCTCTGGAGTTAATGCATAATTCAAATCCATGCGAACGGTTCCTTTTAACACCTTCGCTTTACAGGTGCAACAAACGCCGCCTTTACATGCATAAGGAACATCTGACCCCGCTTTATACGCAGCATCAAGAATGGTCATTCCATTTGAATCTAAAGAAAATGAAACGGAATCATCGTCCATCACCACAGTCACATTTGTGGAAAGCTGCTCTCCAACCACAACGATTGGTTTTACTGTTTTAGTAGCCCCTGAATGAAATAATTCAAAGTGTATGTTGTTGGCTGGAATTCCTTTGGTAGTCATCGCAGCTTTAACATCTAAAATCATTTGTTCTGGACCACAAATAAATACGTGGTCAATTTGCTCATTACTCAGAAAGGCTCTATACAAATCCAAGCACTTTTGCTCATCAATGCGTCCTTTCTGTATAGCATTCCCTAAATTTTCCCTTGAGAATAGATGAACTAGGCAAAAGCGGTTTAAATATTCATTTTTGAGGTTTTCGAGTTCTTCTCGGAAAATCACTTCGGAAAATCCTTGATTGCCATAGAACATCGTCACATGGCTATTTGGCTCTTCTCTCAAAATAGATTTTGCAATAGAAAATATTGGTGTGACACCGCTTCCAGCTGCAAATAATACATATGATTTGAAATGAGTAGAATTCGTTTCCAATTTGAAATTCCCCATAGGATTCATGACATCAAGAAAGTCTCCTTCCTTGAGTTCGTTCAGCGCATAAGTAGAAAACACACCGTTTTCCACTTGTTTTATGGCAACGCGCCATTCTTCATCTGAAGGTGCAGAACACAAAGAATATGATCTTCTTACATCTTCGTTGTTGATTTGACTTCTTAAAGTAAGGTATTGTCCGGATTGATAGCTAAAAGTTTCTTTTAGTTCTTGAGGTATCTCAAAACTAATGGAAACACAGTTTTTGGTCTCTTTACGTATGTTTTTAATCTGAAGAGAATGAAATTTTGGCGTCATTCAAGTTGAAATTTAAATTGAAGTCAAATTTACACAATACTTAAGTATTTCGTCTGATTTTAGGAACAATGTTCTGCGATATTTGTTTAAAGTAAATAT
>CAIRMS010000121.1 GCA_903879765.1 uncultured Flavobacteriales bacterium | reverse complement strand
TCAATAATCATTCGTTTTTGACCTTTTGCTGTGCCGTCTTTGTCCTCTAAAATGACAATTTTCATGTTTCCGATTTTCACTTTGATAGAGTCCACAGATGCTTCACCGTCTTGGGAAATCATCGTTGAATCCATTTCCAAAAACACATCTACACGTGTCATCATTGAATCCGTTACATAGATTTTTTTCATCTCCTCCGTTAGGATCGAGTCCATTTTATCCATTCGTTCATTAATAACAATAATCGTGGTATCATTTCCTCTAATCTGAACGATGCGTTTTGTTTGATCTTTTTGAGCAAAAAAGGTAGACGAGATTACTAGGAATCCAAAAAGTACTAAATGTTTCATGTTATTTTATGTTTGATATTGCTTTGACGGGTTTATATTGTATTTGTTACAATCCGTTTATTTTTTTGTTTGTTTACGTTCAACTGTAATGAATCCAAGTTTGAAGTAGGTTGTTTTCACTTCTTCATCTTCTTTTTCACGGTAGGAGATCGGAATATTCACTGATTGAGCGAGGTAATTCGTGATGGAGGTGTATTTTTCGGCCGTACTTGGTTTTGATGTTCCAAACAGTTTTTCATTTCCTTTTTGAATCACAAATTCTCGTATACCGATCGTTTCACTAGTTTTGCTACTATTATTTGTGGATGTAGTTGACACTGTAGATTTTGGACTGATCGTTGCTAATTCAATTGGATCTACAATTGGCTGTGTCAAATAATACGACTGCTCATTCGGGATTTGATCTCCTTGTGGATAAAGCTCTTCAACAATGCAATCGCGCACTTCATTCTTTCCTAGATCGATGTGTTCGACACTATTATTTTTAGGCTTCTGTGTAACATTGTAGTTAATCTTATTCGTCTCTGCAACTTGTGATTTTGTTTCCTTTTGGTCAACTTTTACTGGCTTTTGTGTTATCTTACTCGCTGTTTTCACATGATTTTCTCGACTAGGCCAATTCAAGAACAAGACTAAAAGAACACTTGCCGCTGCTGCATAGGAAAAATACAAACGGAAAGGAATGACTTTTCCTTTTTCTTTTTCGAGTGTTTCTGAAGATGGGAAACAGATCTCTGAATTTGGTATGAGTTTCGTTTGCTGAACAAGTTGCCACTGATCTTTCAACTCTTGATCCACGTTGAGCATGTGTTCAAAGTCCTTTTCTTCTTCGCTGGAGAGAAGTCCTTCCATTCTAGCAATGGACATTTTCTCTTTCTCTAATCCTTCTTCGGACGTATATGCTTCTGGATTAAAGGATTCCTTTTTCAGTAAGGATGAATGATCAAATTCGATTGACACATCTTCTTGCACAAAAATCATGGCGTCATCAAGATCTCCAAACTCAGGATGCTCTTGTAAAAGTTGTTGCAGCTGCATTAGTTGATCATCCGAAAGTCTCCCTTCGATGGCATCCAGCATACGTGCTTCCAAATGTTCCTTCGACCAATTCATATTAATACTTCTACTTGTCCGATAAAGGCTTTCAAAAATTTTCTCGCCCTAAAAATATATACTTTCACTTGATCTTCACTCAACCCAGACATTTCAGCGATTTCCTGATAGGAATATCCTTCGTAATCTCTGAGTGTCAATACGGTTCGTTGAATCTCCGTTAAACGGCTCACACCTTCGTCGATTTTCTCTTGCACATCAAAAGGTGTTTGTTCTTCTGTTTGATGTACATCAATCGAAGCCAAGTGGTTTTGCTGTAATTTTGCTCTCCTCGAACGATCAATTTGTGCGTTTACGACTGTTCTAAACAAATAAGATTTAACCTTGTTGTTATCGACTTGATCAATTCTCACCCACAATTTTTCATAGGCATCTTGAACAAAATCCTTTGCCAAATCTGAGTCATTCAGATTTTTCAATGCAAATCGATACAATCGATCCGCAAAGTCTTTCACACTTTGATTATACTCACTTACCGTCATAACACCGAAGATAAGACGTGTTCATCCAAGAAAAGTTACAAGTAGATTTCAGTTTATTTACCTTGGTATTTTCTCTTGTATTTTTGATACAATTTATACTGAAAATTCTCTGCTGATTCGATTTGACCGTTAAACATTAAGCAACTCACTTGATTCGACTTCATGTCCAATGCTGGTCCTTTTGAAATAAACAAGGTTGCTGATTTCCCAGATTCTAAAGAACCAAATTGATCTGAAATCCCTATGATTTTGGATGGATTTAAAGAAATTGCTTGTAATGCTTCTTCTTCTGTCAAGCCATAAGCCATCGCTGTTCCAGCTTGAAATGGTAGATTTCGTGTGTTCATTGCCTCCATGTCTCCAGCATTCTGAATGCAAAACAAAATCCCTTGTTTTTGAAGTAGTGCTGGTAAAGAATAGGGTAAATTCACATCGTCTTCCTCACGTTCTGGTAAGCTATGTACTCGGTTCAACATGACCGGAATCTTCGCGTCTTTTAATCGTTTACCAAGTAAATGCGCTTCATAACCTCCAACAATAACGGGGTATTTCAATTTAAATTTTTCTGAAAACTCAATGATGTCTAATAGTTGTTGTACTCCATCGGCATGGAAATAAACTCTTTTCGAACCTTGGAAACACGCCTTCATTGCTTCCAAACGCAAATCCTCAATTGTCTTTTGGCTTTCCGCGTACACTTTCGCTAATTCGAAGAAGTCAATAATCGTTTGTTTTTCCTTTTGATAATTTGTGTTTCTTGATTTCGGAGCGGGTTCAGCCCACCATCCTCCACCTTGTGTACTTGTAGGCCAATTCACGTGAATACCGTCGTCTGCCAACACGGTCGCATCTTCCCAATTCCATCCAGCTAAAAACATTGCTGCCGATGACCCTGAAATGATTCCTCCACGCGGACTCGCTTGAGCGATCATCACGCCATTCGTTCGTACCGTTTCAATCACTCTTGATTCTACGTTGAAAGCTACTTGAGCGCGAACATGCGGATTCAGTTCTCCGACGTCATTAAAGTCACGCGTTGCACGAACAGCATCAATCTCGGTGAGTCCAAGCGTTGAATTCGCTGCTACAAATCCGGGATAAACGTGTTGATTTTCCGCATCAATAATTGTATCCCATTCTTTGCGCTGAACGGCATTTGTTAATGCATTTTTTACAAAAAGTATTTTTCCATTAGAAATACCAATGGCTGCTGTTTCAACAACTTCTCCGTTTCCGATATGTGCCGTTCCATTGACAATTAGGATACGTTGTGTATGTCCAAGGTGGACAAAAAACATGAAGCTAATAAGCGTTAGTATATTTCTCATAATCAATGTGTGTTTTCTCCTGTTTCACCTTCTTCACCGATGGTATCGCAGTGATAATGTCTTCTTGGTTTTTTAACAAATGGAGTCGATTTCTCCCCGTTTTCATTCGATAAAAGCATTTTAGCGATGATTCTCGCGCGTTCTGCTTCGTTTCGAGCATTCAGTGCTTCGTTCTTAGATGCGTCATAAAGAACCACACCATCAATAATAGTAAATTGCACTTTTGCTTTGATGCTTAAAGGATTATCGGACCAAAGTACAAGGTCTGCATCCTTTCCTTCTTTAATACTTCCCATTCGGTCATCCAGGTGAAGCAATTTCGCAGGATTCAATGTCACCATTTTCAAGGCCTCTTCTTCGGACATTCCTCCGTATTTAATGCTTTTTGCTGCCTCTTGGTTCAATCGTCTTCCCATTTCCGCGTCATCCGAGTTGATACTCACAATGACTCCTTGGTCCGCCATTAATTTGGCATTATAAGGAATGGCTTCATTTACTTCGAATTTATACGCCCACCAATCAGAGAAGGTAGAACCACCTACTCCATGATTTTTCATTTTATCGGCCACTTTGTATCCTTCTAGGATGTGTGTGAACGTGTTGATGCGGAATCCCATGGAATCAGCCATGTGCATTAACATATTGATTTCAGATTGAACATACGAGTGACACGTAACAAATCGTTTGCTGTCCATAATCTCTACAAGCACATCCAATTCCAAATCTCTTCTCGGAGGATTCAATGTTTTTTTCAGATTGTATGCCTCCCAAGCAGCTTTGTATTCCCTTGCACGGTAAAATGCATCGTAAAAAACCTGTTCAACTCCCATTCTTGTTTGAGGGAATCGAGTCGTACTGTAATCACCCCAATTGGATTGTTTTACATTTTCACCAAGGGCACATTTTATAAATTTCGGCGCATTTGGGATTAACATTTCCTCAGGTGAGGATCCCCATTTCAATTTAATTAACGCGGAACATCCTCCAATTGGATTTGCTGAACCGTGCAACAATTGTGCTGCCGTAACTCCACCCGCTAATTGACGGTAAATATTGATGTCATCAGGATTCACGACATCTGAAATACTCACTTCGGACGTCACCGATTGCCCACCTTCATTCACACCTTTAGAAATCGCGATATGTGAATGCTCGTCAATGATTCCGGCTGTTAAATGCAGCTCCTTTCCGTCGATGACTAGTGCTGAATTCGGTGCCTGAATCGAATTATTTTTGGACACTTTTGTGATTTTTCCATTTTCAATTAGGACGGATGCATTTTTCATGATTCCATCGGATTCATTTGTCCAAACTGTCGCGTTTTTAATGACAATCGTTTGGTTTGTAGCTTTCTTTTCTAATCCAAAAGCCATATTTGGCAGCCATGGTTTTCCAATGAATGTAGTATCCGCTTTCACTTCCGTTACTTTTGCTGGCTCAGCAGGCTTATCGGTTCTGATTCCGGACCAAGAAATCCAAATTCCTTCTGAATTTGTTCCATCGCCTTCGAAAACGCCCGTATTGCGACTAACCTTTCCATGTAATTGAACAATGCCAGGTTTATTTTTTTGAAAAGAAGAAAACTGTAGTGTCAAATCGTTTTCAACCAACTGAACACTTACTTTTTTTGTGATGGTATCTTGTAAAGCTGCATCGATTTTTCCAGCCAATTTCACTTTTCCTGATGGACGTTCATTCGATCCTTCTATTTCTAACTCATATTTTTCTCCATTCACGAGAAGGGAAAATTTACCAACAATACTTGTTCCCGCTTGCTCCTTACCACGGATTAAATCTCCCTGCAACCACGAATCCACCAATTGAGCTTCAGAAGTAAATGGATCTGATGTAAAAACAGAAAAATTTGCCCATTTACCTTGTTCCAACGAACCTAGTTGATCCGTTACGCCAAGTTCACTTGCCGGATTGATTGTCAAAGCGGCTAATGCTGCATTTACTGGCAAGCCCCTCGAAATGGAGATTCTCAAATTTTTCCAAAATTGTTCACTGCTTTTCAATCCGTAACTAGTGATGCAAAAACGAATGTTATTTTGGTGCAATAACATTGGATTAGAGGGAGCTAATTCCCAATTTTTCAAATCACTTAATGGAATTTGACGTGCGATGTAAAGGTCCCTTACTTCAAAAGGTTCCGGGAAATTTAAGGGAATCACAAGGGTGCTATTTAACTTCTTTAATTCATCTAATGCAGCATATTCATTTCCACTTCCGATATAACAAAGCTTCAGGTCAAACTCCTTCGCGATTTTCGCCGCGCGTAAAAGTTCCCATTTGTCCTCGGTTTTGAAGAAACTAGGTAAGTTGCTTTGTTTTGACCAAGCATCCAAGGAGATAGAAAATTCCGATTGTGGTGCCGTTGTGTAATATTTCAAGTCATAAAGTGCCTGTCTTAATAAAGCAATTGAACCCATTTGAGAGGATGGATATCCCTCTGAAGAAGAACCTTTCGAAAATGACATGAACTGCGCTGATTCTCCTTTCAACATTTGACGATTTGGTTCAATATTTCCCAACGAAACCAAGGCCCCTGTTCCACGAGCCATCCCATCCATAAAATGACTGACTGCGAAACCAAATCCTTCTTGAATAAGCAACTCGTTCGATTTCGAATCAATCGAGTATGATGCTGCGGCCTTTAATTCTGGATGGATTGTTTCGTTCCAGTAGTATGCACCTTGTTTGTCGCTCGCTAGTTGCGGTCTAAATCCACCTTCGTTGAAATTCAATTTAGGCAAACCGACATTCGAATATAATTCTATAAAGGAAGGAACAATGGTCTTTCCTGCGTAGTCAAAGACAATCGCTTCATTGTTTTTAAGGTTATTCCCGACCTCTTTTATTTTTCCGTCAACAATCAATAAGTCTGCTTTTTCCAGCACTTGAGTTGGCGAAACATAAACGCGGGCATTTTGAATTAGGATTGCTTTTGGCTCCGATTTTTTCACTCCGTTTTCAGGTCCGAATTGTGCGAAAAACGAGCTAAATTGAAAGATCAGTATACAACTGATGATGAGTTTTTTCTTCATGGTGTGTGAAATTACAAAAAAGTGTTGAGATTTCAGGCTACATATTTCATGGCTTCGCGATAAGCCACTCCTTTCAGTTCCTCTACTAAAACGACTTCTTTCACCCAATTTGGATTCCATTTTGAAATTTCCCTCAAACTCCAACCAATGGCTTTTTGGATAAAAAATTCCTTGTTCCATTTTAAGGCATGAATATAGGACTGCTGTAAGCCAAGGTTCGTTTGTTCTTTGTATTTTAATTGGTATATCAAGCAGGTGCGATTTAGCCAAAATGATGGATGACTCATCCATTCCGAAATGATTCTCGGCATTTCCTCCGGAAATTTCTTCGCGTATTTACCAACGATGTGCACAGCAATTCCATCGATTGTATCCCACCAACTTTGGTTACTTAGAATAAAGTAAATTCCATCGATATCTTCTTTTTCGTAGCTTTTTATGGACCAGGTCATCATCCAGTCAAGAGCAAAATGATGGTATTCACGCTCTTCTTTTTGCCATAATTCTAGCACGATTTCCCAAGCTTCGCTTCTGCTAAGATCTGCAGGTAATGACTTTTTCCATTCCTTCATTTGATTTCTCCGAGGTGTACTTCGAATCCCAAGAAAAGGGAATTTATTTTTCATGTAATTTTCCATCCCTTGAACTAGGGATTGGTCACGCATTTTTTCCAGACGCTGCGTTACATCTTCAATATACAGTCTCATGTGAAAAGAAAAAAAGGCAAATCATAAGCCGGGTTCTGTCTCCTTTGTTGAAAAACAACGCAGTTATCTATCATTTATCTTGTTCCAAACTCACGCTTGGAATCCATCAACCTACCCTCCGAGATCGGACGAGCAGCCCTTTATGCATTGCTGC
>CAIRMS010000120.1 GCA_903879765.1 uncultured Flavobacteriales bacterium | reverse complement strand
TATTCATCTTCTAGAAAATATATTCTAATTGCTGAGTACTACAACCCTTCTCCGGTAATGATTCCTTACAGAGGAAATGAAGACAGATTGTTCAAACGAGATTTTGCTGGAGAGATGTTGAATAAATACTCGGATTTATCGTTGGTTGATTATGGATTTTCATATCGAAAAGATCCAATTTTCCCTCAAGATGACATCACATGGTTTCTACTTGAGAAAATGAATGATTAATATTTTATGACTGTTGCAATCATACCAGCTCGAGGAGGAAGCAAGCGAATCCCAAGGAAAAACATCCAACTTTTTCATGGGAAACCTATCATTGCGTATGCAATAGAAACCGCGATTGAAAGTGCGCTGTTTTCAAGAGTTATTGTATCGACGGATGACCCAGAAATTGCACAAATAGCGAAAAACCATGGAGCTGAAGTACCATTTTTACGCTCTGAAGAAAATGCAGATGATTTTGCAACTACTTCATCCGTTTTATTAGAAGTTCTTGAGCAATTATCCACTAATGGTGAGTCGTACACTTCTGCTTGTTGCATTTATCCGACCAGTTCCTTGATTGATTCAAAAGACTTGAAAAATGCGAACGAACAATTTATCCGTAACAAATACGATGTGCTCATTAGCTCTGTCGTTTATAGCTTTCCAATTCAACGTTCGTTTCATTTGAATGCCGCTAATTTGGTCGAATTAAATCATCCTGACGCTATTAATCAACGTTCTCAAGATTTAATAAAAAATTACCACGATGCTGGAGCAATGTACTTTTTCAATGTTCAAAAATTTAAAGCAGCAAAATCCCTTTGGGAAGGAAACATCGGTGCCTTTGAATTAAGCGAATTAAAAGTACAGGATATTGACACGCTGGAAGATTGGAAAATTGCCGAATTAAAATATTCAATTCTTCATCCATGATGAAACGAATAAAAATTCGTGTTGATGCTTCGAGTGAAATTGGTTTTGGCCATTTAACACGTTGTTGCGCACTGATTAATTCAATTCCAGAAATACACACATTGTTCTATTCTACAGAACCCATCGAGAAGCATGTTCGACAAATGTGTAAAATAGATTTCACATTCATTTCATTAACAAATTCAATTGATTTCCTAGAATGCCTAGAAGCGGAAGATTTGATTTTAATTGATGGATATGAATTTGATACAAACTATTTTAGTCAACTAAAACAAAAAGGCGCAAAAGTCATTTGTATTGATGATTTAGCCAATCAATATTTACCAGTGGATGCCATTATCAATCCGACACCTGGATTTGAAGCATGGACTTATTCATCTTTGCTTTCCACTCAATATTTTTTAGGGCTCGACTATGCATTGTTAAGAAGTTCGTTTCAAGCATTAGCAAACGTGCAAAAAAGTCCTAAAATTGAAAATAGTTTATTCATTTGTTTTGGTGGCTCTGACCCTCTGAACAAAACGCTTATTGCATACAAAGCAGCCCTTGAATCTCAGAACTTTTCAGAAATTCATATTGTTTTGGGTCCTAGTTATTCACATAAAGTTCAGTTTGACGATTCAACAATTCCTATCATCATTTATCGCGCTTTGTCAGAAATGGAAATGGCAAGTTTAATGAGTCAAATGGAATATGGAATCACACCAACGAGTGGAATACTTCTCGAATGTTTGGCCGCTAAAATCAAGTTAATTAGTGGATACTACATAGAAAATCAACAATTCGTTTACGCTGAGCATTTGAAATTAAACTCCTTTGTTGATGCCTCTGATTTATCTTATGAAGCAATTTTATCCGGGATGAATGCGGTGAAAAGAATCAATTCTACATCAACAACAATCGACGGTAAATCAACAGAGCGCTTGGTAAGAATGATTGATTCAATTCAATCTGAGTCACGCTACAATTTACGTTTGGCAACTGCAGAAGATACTGATATTACTTATGATTGGGCGAATCGTGAAGCAACCCGTAAATATGCCTTCAGTAAAGAGTTTATTCCATTCGAGAATCATACGAATTGGTTTCTATCTAAGCTTGCCTCTGTCCATTGTTTGTACTTCATTCTCACGGAAAGTGAAAAACCAATAGGCAGTATTCGCTTCGATTTGAACGATTCAATTGCAACGATAAGTTACTTGTTAGATCCGCTTACACATGGAAAAGGACTTGGAACAATCCTATTGAAAAAAGGACTTGAGATGTTTGAAAAATTAAACGTATCAAGTGAAATTAAAATTGTTCAAGGATACGTATTAAAGGAAAATATTCCATCAATAAAGTTATTTGAACGCTTCGGTTTTAAAGTGGAAATCGAATCAAATATGTATCTTTTCAAAAAAAATACGCGCATTCATGTTTAAAATTGGTCAATTAAATTTGGACAAAGAAAGTCCTTCATTCATAATCGCGGAACTTTCTGCCAATCACAATGGAAGTTTAGAAACAGCTTTAGAAACAGTTAGGGCTGCAAAAAGAGCAGGTGCTGATGCCATTAAACTTCAGACATATACAGCTGATACCATCACCTTGAAAACCACGAAAGATGATTTTAAAATTCAAGGTACAATTTGGGATGGAAAATACTTGCATGATTTATACCAAGAAGCATATACGCCATGGGAATGGCATAAGGAAATTTTTGAGGAAGCCAAAAGTGTTGGTCTAATTTGCTTTTCATCACCGTTCGATTTTACTGCTGTGGATTTCTTGGAAACGTTGGATGTTCCAGCATACAAAATTGCATCCTTTGAAATTACAGATATTCCATTAATTCATTATACAGCTTCGAAAGGTAAACCGATTATTATATCAACGGGTATTGCCGAATATGAAGATATTGCTTTAGCAGTTCAAACCTGCAGGGATGCTGGCAATAATCAAATTGCTTTATTGAAATGCACTTCGAGTTATCCAGCGCCAATTGAAGAAGCGAACATGCGCATGGTAGAAAAGTTAGCAACAGATTTCAACGTTTTAACAGGATTATCTGATCATACAATGGGAGCAATTGTTCCAATTGTATCCGTATGCTTTGGAGCAAAGATTATTGAAAAACACTTTATTTTAGATCGATCAATTGGTGGACCAGATGCAAGTTTCTCTATGAATGAGACTGAATTTAAAGAAATGGTCATTGCGGTGCGCCAGGCGGAATCAGCCATTGGTATTCAATCCTATGAATTAACAGAAAAACAAAAAGCTGGAAAAGTATTTTCAAGATCCTTATACATTTCTAAGGATCTCAAGAAAGGCGATATACTTGATGAAACAGCGATACGCTCAGTTCGACCAGGTCACAGTTTACATCCAAAATACTTGCCTCAACTGCTAGGTAAAAAGGCTTTAAGAGATTTCACCATTGGAGATCGCATAAAAAAAGAGGACTTT
>CAIRMS010000119.1 GCA_903879765.1 uncultured Flavobacteriales bacterium | reverse complement strand
TTCGGTAAACAATAATTCCTTTAGATCCACCTATCACGTAACTCCATCCGCCAACACCCTGAAGATTATTGTAACTAGGGAGGGAAATATCAATATTGATATCAAAAGGGACATATGGAATAGGATTCTGATTCCCTTTGTCGCATTTACTTGAGGATAAAAGAATCAAACAGGAAAGGAATAGTAGTGCTCTCATATAACAAATATACTGAAAATCTCAGCTTACAATTCACTCATCTTAAGTTCCCAGTCGGCCATTAATGCGGCTAATTTTTGTTTTATTAAATCATATTGGTTGAGAACTTCGGTGTGAGTGTTCGTTTCATCGAAAGTCAAGGAGGCAATATGCGCTTCCATTTCCTCAATTTGTTTCTCTGATTCTTCAATTTTGCGTTCAATTTGTTGAACTTCTTTCTCTACTTTAACATTTGTAGGTTTCTTTTTTTGAACTGGTTTCTCCACCTTGACAGCCTTCTCCTTTACAAGTTCTGTCACTTTTCCAGTTGGAAGCTCCTTTTTGGACATTTTATACTGCAAGTATTCATTTAAGGTAAAGTGGTGTATTTTTAAGTTTCGATTTTCAATGTCCCAAATTCGGTTGCACAGACCATCTAAAAATTCTCGGTCATGCGATACGACAACGAAAGTGCCTTCATAAGATTGAAGCGCTCTTTTGAGTACATCCTTACTTTGAAGATCCAAGTGATTGGTCGGCTCATCCAGAATTAAGAAATTTGATGGACTTAATAATAATACACAAAGCGCGAGACGTGTTCGTTCTCCACCTGATAAGACACTTACTTTTTTCTCTACGACTTCTCCTGTAAATAGGAATGTTCCGAGAATGGAGCGTAAATCCTTTCTGATTTCACCAACGGCAATATCGTCCACTGTTTCATATATGGTTTTTGTTGGATCCAATTTCTCGGCCTGATCTTGTGCGAAGTAAGCGACATTGACGTTGTGTCCATATAATACCTCACCCTCGAAATCGATTTCCTTAGTAATGGATTTCAATAAAGTTGATTTACCGACACCATTTGGACCAAGTAACGCGATTTTTTCTCCACGGCCAACAGTAATGTTGACAGATTCAAATAGGGTTCGATCTCCATAGGTCTTACTCAAATCGTTCATTTCAAGCACCCATTTTCCAGGATGAACACTTAAGGGGAAAGTTAATTTGATTTTCGAAACGACATCTTTCTCTACTTCGATGCGTTCCGTTTTCTCTAATTTCTTCATCAAGGATTGTGCAAAAGAAGCTTTACTACTTTTCGCACGGAACTTTTCAATCAGTTGTTCTGTCTGTTTGATTTGTTTGTCCTGTTGTTTTTTAGATTGTTCCATGCGTTCCATTTCTTCGGCGCGCATTAATTTGTATTTCGAATAAGCGAATGGAAAGTCCAACACGCGCCCTTGACTAATTTCTAAAGTTCGTTTCGTGACATTATCCAAAAACAAGCGGTCGTGAGAAATTAGTATCACGGCACCATCAAAACGTTGCAAGTAGGTTTCTAGCCAACTAATAGAAATGATGTCGAGGTGATTCGTTGGTTCATCCAATAATAGAATGTCTGGATTATTAACGAGTATACGCGCTAATTCCGCGCGCATTTTCCATCCACCTGAACACGCTTGAATCAATTTTTGCTGATCAAGATCGGAGAATCCAAGTCCATCTAGTGTCGCTTTTATTTTTTCTTCCCATTGAAATCCTTCCAATACTTGAAATTCATGATTTAATTCACTTAGTTCGTCAAGTATGCCTGAGTAATAATCGGATTCGTAATCTGTACGAGTGACCAACTCATGATTAATAAAGTCGAGTCGTTCGCGTATTCTATTTAATTCAAGATTGGAGAGAAATAAGTAATTGTAAACCGTTTCTTTTGATTTAATGACGATGTCTTGTGTTAGATAACCATATTTCAAACCCTTTGGTTGATGAATAGCTCCTTCACTTGGCGTGATCTGTCCTGACAATAATTTGAGCATGGTGGACTTTCCAGCTCCATTTTTCCCAACGAGGCCAATTTTGTCGCCGCGGTTCACTTGTACGCTTACTTGTTCAAATAAATAGCCCTGAGGCAAGAAGTATCC
>CAIRMS010000118.1 GCA_903879765.1 uncultured Flavobacteriales bacterium | reverse complement strand
TCCATTTTCTTTCAAGGCAACGCAAAGGTTCCATGCGGTTTGACTATCTGGAGAATCGTTCACCACGATGGCGTTCAACAATCCTTTTCCGCGAACTTTTAAAATCAAATCATTGCTTTCGATGATGCGGTTCATTTCTTTTCTGAAAAGTTCACCTAAACTTCGGGAATTTTGAATCAACTGTTCTTCGTAAACGACTTCTAACGCTGCAACTGCAACTTTCGCCGCGATTGGATTTCCACCAAAAGTTGAACCGTGTTGTCCAGGTTTGATGACCATCATGATTTCGTCATCCGCAAGTACCGCAGAAACTGGATAAACACCACCGGAAAGTGCTTTTCCTAGAATGAGGATATCTGGACGATTGTATGTTGCTGTTTGACGCTCACATTTGTGTTCGCAAGTACAGTTTCCACAAGTCGCTAATAAACTTCCAGTACGAGCAATTCCTGTTTGTACTTCATCCGCGATAAATAATACGGCATTTTCAAGGCAAAGTCTTTTTGCTTCGGATAGATAATTTTCTGCAGGTGTGTACACTCCCGCTTCTCCTTGAATCGGTTCTACCAGGAATCCAGCAACATTTTTTCCTTTCAACGCTGCTTCAAGCGCAGGAATGTCATCATATGGAATAGATACGAATCCAGCAGGGAAAGGACCAAAATTCTGAAACGAATCTGGATCGCTAGAGAATGAAACGATGGTTGTTGTACGTCCGTGGAAATTCCCCTCACATACAACGATCACCGCCTGATTTTCTTCAATTCCTTTTTTCTCATATGCCCATTTGCGGCATAATTTAATTGCTGTTTCGACTGCTTCAGCACCTGTGTTCATCGGTAATACTTTATCGAATCCAAAGGTTTCCGTCACAAATTTCTCGTAATGGCCGAGTGTGTCGTTGTAAAAAGCGCGCGAAGTTAAGGCCAAGGTTTGTGCTTGATCAATCAATGCTTTCGTAATTTTCGGATGGCAATGTCCTTGGTTCACAGCAGAGTAAGCAGAGAGGAAATCAAAATATTTTTTTCCATCCACATCCCAAACAAAAACACCTTCTCCTTTTGCTAATACAACAGGTAGTGGATGGTAATTATGTGCTCCGTATTGGTCTTCTAATGCGATGTGTTGGTTTGCTTGACTCATAATTGCGAATAAACGTTGATGATTTGAAGGCAAAGATAGGAATTAGAAATGTGAAATCTATTGCTTGGAATCATGGAAATCTTTTTATTTGTCTACCTTCGAATATGAAATTGACATTAATTGAAAGAGTATAAATCTTTGGGTGTTGTTCATGTTAAAACAAAAAGTTTTATACGTACTGAGAAATATTTATGAAGGTCATTAAAATTCTTCCATTCATCATAAGTTTGGTTTTTATCAACAAACAACTCATTGCCCAAAAAGTAATTAGTCCACAATCACATGGATGGGCGATGTATGTTGGTACCCATAAACTGACAGAAAAATTCAGTTTGATGACGGAATACCAATGGCGTCGATCAGATGGATTCCAGTCTTGGCAACAATCGCTCTTACGTTTCGGATTAGATTACACTGTGAATCCGAATGTTTCAGTGATGGCCGGATATGCATGGATAAAAACCTTTCCTTACGGTGAACAACCAATTCTTCACGAGTTTGATGAAAACCGGATTTTCGAACAAGTAAACTTGAAAAGTAAAATCGGAAATGTAGAAGTTCAACACCGTTATCGTTTGGAACAACGATTCATGGAGCAATATTTGAATGATGCATCAAATAATACTATTCAAGTGGATCCTGTTTTTCGTCAACGCTTGCGTTACAGAGCGATGGCTATTATTCCATTATCGCGAAAAGAAATGTCGGATAAAACCCTATTCTTAAATGTGAACGATGAGGTGTTTTTAGGGTTCGGATCTGGTCTTGGAAAAAACATCATGGACCAAAATCGTTTCATTGCAGCATTGGGATGGCGTTTCGATAATAATTTCAATGTTCAATTGGGATACTTAAACCAATTCGTGGTAAAAACGGACGGTTTAAAAATGGAACGCAATCATACCTTGTGGATTTCCACTACTTATAATTTGGATTTCACTAAAAGATAATTCCATCACGCTCCAAGCAAAATTCAGCCGGTTCAATCAACGTTTTGGCTGAACTTTTTTAGTATCTTTCCTTTTTTATTCTACACATGGAAAGAAGAGATTTTGTAAAGGCTTCGACCTTAGCAGGAATTGGCGCTTTGGTGCTGCCAAATTCACTATTTGCTGGACAATTACCAAAGAATCGTAAAGTTCGATTAGGATTTATCGCCGTTGGCTACCGCGGACAATCACATTTGGAAGAAATGATGAAACGTGACGATGTGGAAATCATTGCGCTCGCTGATCCAGAACCAAGAATGATGAATGATGCATTGAGTTTGGTGCTCAAAGCTGGTCGAAAAGAACCCGCAGTTTATGGCAATGGGGAAGAAGATTACAAAAACCTACTTCTACGCGATGACATCGACGCTGTTTTCGTTTCTTCTCCTTGGGAATGGCACCTAAAACATGGTGTTGATGCGATGAAAGCCGGAAAAATTGTTGGGATGGAAGTATGTGGCGCTATGAATTTAAGCGATTGCTGGGAATTTGTTAAAACCTATGAAGAAACAAAAACACCGATCATGATGCTAGAAAATGTCTGCTATCGTCGCGATGTCATGGCCGTTTTGAACATGGTCAAGCAAGGACTTTTTGGTGAGTTGGTTCACGGACAAGGTGGATACGAACACGATTTGCGCGGAGTATTGTTCAACGATGGTCAGTCAGCATACAATTCCGGTGTTGATTTCGGTGAAAAAGGATTCAGTGAAGCCAAATGGCGAACCAATCATTACGTGAATCGAAATGGTGAATTGTATCCAACGCACGGACTAGGTCCAATAGCTACGATGTTTGATTTAAATCGTGGAAATCGCATGCTGCGATTAACGTCCATGGCGAGTAAATCACGTGGATTGAAAAAATACATCGAGGAACATCCAAAAGGAGGAAAGGATCACCCAAATGCACAGATTGACTTTAAACTTGGTGATGTTGTCACCACGCAAATTCAATGTGCGAATGGAGAAACCATTCTTTTAACGCATGACACGAGTTTACAGCGTCCTTATAATTTAGGTTTCCGTGTACAAGGAACAGAAGGAATCTGGCAAGATTTCGGTTGGGGAGACGCGGAACAAGGACTCATCTATTTTGAAAAGCAAATGAGTCATTCACATAAATGGGATAATACAAAAACGTGGCTAGAGCAACACGACCATCCACTTTGGAAACGCTTTGCGAAAGAGGCAGAGAATTCCGGACATGGTGGAATGGACTTTTTCGTTGATAATGCGTTTATTGAATGCATCAAGCAAAACAAAGAATTTCCATTAGATGTCTATGACTTGGCGGCATGGTATTCGATTACACCATTGAGCGAAAAGTCCATCAAAGAAAATGGACAACCACAAGACATTCCAGATTTCACCAAAGGAGCATGGGAAACACGTAAACCTGTTTTTGGACTAACGGATGAATTCTAGTCCAAGTTTGGTCATATTAGCTGGTGGATTAGGATCTCGATACAATGGTTCCAAGCAAATTGATCTATTCGGAGAGCAAGAGGCGTTTCTTCTCGAATTTGCGATGTATGATGCAGTGGAAGCTGAATTTGAAAGCATTGTATTGATTGTAAATGAGCATGTTCAAGCGGAAATGAAATCTAAATTGAAACATTGGGAAGCCAAAGTAGCGTTGCATGTTGTTTTGCAGGAATTGTCTCCGGTGCAAGAACAAAAAGTTCATCCAAATCGTATCAAACCCTGGGGAACCGCGCATGCTTTAATTTGCGCTCAACCCTTTATTAAAGGTCCATTTGTTGTGATGAATGCGGATGATTATTATGGGACATCCGTCATGAAAACAGCGCACTCATTTTTTCAAAATGAAGTCGATTTTCACGGATTGCTATCTTATTCTTTATCCGCTACATTAAGTGAACATGGAGGAGTTTCGAGAGGTTTGTGTGCGGTGGATGAAAACGGATTTTTAGAAAGCATAAAAGAATGTCTGGGTATTTTTAAAAATGATACTGGAATTCAGTGCCAAAATGAAATTTACCTAGCTGATAACGATCGTATTTCTATGAATATGTGGTTCTTTCAAAAAAGTATATTCTCTTATTTACAAGCATATTTTGAAGCCTTTTTTGCCGAAAAATCAGCTGAATTGACGACAGAATGTTATTTACCATCGATGGTGCAATCGGGTATAGAAGATGATAAATTTAAGGTAAAGGTACTATCCAGTCAGGAAAAGTGGGTTGGACTTACCTTTCCAGAGGATAAAAATACGGTGATGCAGCATTTATCTGAATTAACCGAACGAAATGTTTATCCAAAATCCTTCTCCTTATGAATAGGCAATTGGAACGATCGGTAGCCAACGATTTTTTAAAGTCCTTGGAGACAAAGGTCCAGCGGATAAGTTTATTAAAAGGTGGCCTCATACACAAAACATTTTTGGTAGAGGCGATGAACGATACGTATTTTGTTCTGCAAGGAGTCAATATACATGTGTTTAGCAATCCCAATTTGGTGGTGATGAATCAATTGCAGATAGCACAGTTTTTAACTGAAAAAGGCTATCCGAAAACAAGTTTAACCTTATTGAAAAATGCGGATCAAAATTATTTGCTCCAAGATCAAAAGGGACAAACATGGCGCATGTTCAAAGCCATTTTTCCCAGCAAAAGTTTAGAGGTATTAGGCAAACATGCACAGGCCTTCGAAGCAGCTAAAGCATTAAGTGAATTTCATTTTTTCTTAATGGATTTACCAATGGATCAATTAAAAGAGAGCATCCCTGGATTCCTGGATTTCAAAAAGCGCAGGAAAGATTACCAACATTCTTTGAAAGTAGCTATCCCATATCGTTTCACTCAGGCAAAAGTTTTAATTCAGAAATTGCGGGATCACGAAG
>CAIRMS010000117.1 GCA_903879765.1 uncultured Flavobacteriales bacterium | reverse complement strand
TGGCACGGTCACACAGAAAAAGTGCGTAGGAGGGATCTTCGAACTGGTTCGACTTGTAATAATATAGAATTTGGCGCATGAATCCGCGCATCAACTCCGGGTCGAAAATCTCCACAGACGGAATCGAATTATAAATCGAAACGATTTTCATTCCTAATTCAAATGCGCGTTCGGTGACTTTCTCATGTTTAAACAGAATATTCTGGTATTCCGGTATCTGCAAATGCGTTTTCGCCCAAAAGAACAAGCGGAAGCGCAGTAATTGCGGGACATTAATAAGCTGAAAAAAATGGGCGTTATTTATCGTAAGGATGATTCTTGGGTCTTCCAGAGATTTCAGTCGTTTAAAGGACTCAAGAATCCCTTCTAAATACGATTCCAAGCTAAAATCGTAGGCATTTAAAGGAGTATAACCAAAAACCACATTTCCCGCTTTTTGTTCAATGAGTGCATCAAAGGAAATGTCAAATGCCTTACAAATTTTTTGAACTTCAAAAATGGTTAGCGCTGTTTCGCCTCTTAATCTTCGGTAGGCTGCATCTTGACTCACGTGTAACACATCACTGAGCACATAACCCATAGAGTCGCCGCCATTTAATTTGACACGCACTAAATTTAACAGGTCTGTTTGAAGTCTATGCATACTTAAAATTTATAAAACCACGTACACATTGGAACAGGGAAAGAATAGCGTTTTGAAGTCAACTGGCTAGAAACTTGAGTTGTTGAATAACCGATAACTCCGGCTAATGAAATTTGAAAAGCCTGATTTTCTGATTTTTGAAATCGCATGCCTGGCATGATTAAGCAATTGATCGAATTGGTCGTTTGTGTTACTGAATTTATTGGTCCTACGTACGTGTGGGAAGGATCTCCAGTTATCGGATCATAAACATATTGGTATATTTGACTTCTATTCTCTTCGACTTTTTTACCAAATATGAACATCATATCAAATACAAAACTTGCTTTTTTACCAACAGAAGCAATCCCGGCAATTCCTAAAATAGGTGCCTTGATTGTAGGTGTTTTAAAATTGATGGGCGTTAGGTTCGCAAAGCCCCAATAACCATTCGTGAGAGTAATAGGATAGGTTCCAGATTCATACATTGCTTCCCCCGATTGGATTCCTGTATTCAAATAGGAATAACCTAAAGATAAAGTAACATTGTTTTTTCTATCTCCATATGTCGCCATTCCCCAATGTAAACCACCATACCCTTTTCCTTGATTCAGGTAGCCTGCGCTTCCTAACAAGGTGCCAAATCCGAAATTCAATTTTTCATTTCTCGTTGGGATAGAATATTTCAGTGCCAAAACGATTGGACTAGCAATCCATGTAGCCATGACTCCTACTGATAAATTCTTTGAAACAGAAAAATGAACTTCGGGCCCATATAAATTGACTAGAGCATAGTTTTCATGTTTTTGAAGCGGAAATGCATTCGTACTAAATTGATAACGCGTGGTAAAAACACCAGTGCCTCGGTATTCATCTCCAACAAAATCAATTTCGCGGTGAATAATCGTAATAGATTCAATGTCCGCCTTTACGATATATATTTTTCCAAGTGAGCTCGTTTCTAACAATACTTCTCGTCCATCATCACTCAGTATTCTTCCTATGTACTCTTGATTGTTGTATTTCACCACTCGGTATAAATTCGTATCTCCTGGAGAGACTTGAGCAATCACTTCATTCCATTGAAATGCCACAAAAAGAAAGACAAGTAATGTTAGTCGTTTTTTCATAAAACTGAATTTAAACAAAAATAAGCTTTATTCCTCTTCAGAATAACTTCTATGGACACGAGGTGAAATAGATGTAAGTATTTCATAAGGAATGGTCTGACAATCTTTTGCAAATTGAGCTAATCCTAAATTTGGACCGATGATTTCCACTTTCGTATTCTTTCCAATATGTAAAGAACCTATATCCACCATGATCATATCCATACAAACGCGTCCAACGACCGGACAGCGGTGATTTTGAATGTAAACAGCCCCTACTCCATTACTTAAATTGCGATTGAATCCATCTGCATATCCAATTGGAACAATCGCTATGCGCATATCTTTTTGGGCAACAAAGGAACGGCCGTAACCGATGCTTTCTCCCTGACGAATTGTCTTTGTTTGGGAGATACTACTGGTCCAATCAATTACCGGTTTCAAGCGCTGTTCAAAAGAAGGATTTGAGCTTAATCCAAATAATCCAATACCGATTCGCACCATGTCAAACTGTGCATGTGGGTACTGCGCAATCCCTTCTGAATTCAATATATGTCGAAGGAATTGGTAAGATAAATAGGACTCAAACTGATGGCAGATTTGTTCAAATTGAGCAATTTGATGATTAGTGAAGGATGAATCTACCTCATCTGCCTCTGCCAAGTGGCTGTAAACACTTTTCACCAGAACCTCCGGTTGGGCAGCCAATACTTCGATTAACTGCTGAACCTGATCAGGATAAAAGCCTAGGCGTTTCATACCAGTGTCCAGTTTGATGTGAATCGGGAACGCTGTTTTCTCTTGGGCAATCAATACTTTGAGTAACTCATCCAACTGATTAAAATCATAAATCGCAGGTTCTAGTCCGTATTCCACACAGGTTTCCATTCCTTCCTCTTCTGCATTCATGACTAAAATCGGTGTTTTAATCCCTGATTTTCGCAATTCTTTGCCTTCATCTGAATAAGCCACACCAAAATAATGGATTCCCTGTTTCTCCAAAAATTTAGCCAGTGTTGTTAAACCCGCACCATACGATTGGGCCTTTACCATTGCCAGCATTTTTGTTTCAGGACGTAGGCTGTTTTTATATTGATTGAGGTTGTGTTTTAGCGAAGAAAGATTATAGGATAACTGCGTTTTGTGTTGTTTCAATTTCAAGCGATTAGCAACACGTTGCATGTATCGTGCACCTTTCACTAAAACAACAGCATTCTTTAAGGTTAATGGGAGTTCCTCGTCTTGTTTTAAAAAATGCACCTCATCCACTTCAAATCGGTCACAAAGTTCACGTAAACCATCCATTTTTATTGGATTCTCTTCAGAAAGTCCAATCAGTACAATGCGGTGTTTATTAGCCGCAATTGACAATTGGTAGGACAATGAACTTTTAAAAGCTTCCATGTCCATTGTGTACGTGTCATTGATGATAAGTGACCCTTCATTTCCTTCGAATGTTTCCAAACGCATGGCCAAGTGTGGAAGTGATTTAATTCGCTCCTCCTCTATTGTGGTCCATTCTTGCGCTGCGGTCATCGCTAATTTGGATTGTTGAATACTTATTTCGTCCTGAAAAGGAATCAGGGAATCACGTTTGTGAGGCTCGATTGATATCTTCCTACACGACAAAGAAGAATGGCCATTGATGTCTTCAGAACAGACGAGCCATTGAACACCGTGAAACAAGGAACTTATTTCTTTTGAATAGTGTGTGAAATCATTGAAATCATTGGCGTGTGACGGAAGTAAATTCGTTAGAATTCCATGTGTGGGTTGTAGCATTTCAGTGAGATTTTTCATCTCACCTGGTTTTGTTGCTGCGACCTCAATGATTGCTAAATCTGCTTTTTTTGGAAGTTGAAGTATGGATAACGCCACTCCTAATTGTGAGTTATAGCTTTTTGGACTTCTAAACACCTCCAATTTTCCAGCGACAAGGTGGTAGAGCCATTCTTTCACTGTGGTTTTACCCAAGCTTCCTGCAATGGCAAGTATTGGGTAATTTAGTTTGTTTCGGTAATTTTTTGCAAGTAATTGCAGGGCTAACAATGTATCATCAACTTGAATAAAACTGGCATCTTTCCAATTGTTTTCCGGGATATGATGAACGACAAAAACGCGAACACCTTTTTCATAAGCTTCGGAGATATAACTTTCTCCTTGACGAAAGATTCCTTTCAAAGCGAAAAAAACCAAACCATCGGATGGAATAATTTTCCGCGTGTCGTATACCACTTCTTGAATGAGTTCATTCGATGGAATTCCATCACATTTCCCATTCAATTGGGAGCATAGTTCTTGGTATGTTAGTTCTAGCTTCACGTTATCTTTGTTGATAGCAGGTTCTACATAGCGGACGGTATTTCTCAATTGCACCCACTAATACTTGTTCCGTTTGTTGAACCGTACGCTGAGAGTAATGCGCTAAGTTGCCACAGGACACACATATTGCATGTACTTTTGTGATGTATTCAGCGATTGCCATTAATTGCGGCATTGGACCAAAAGCTTTCCCTTGATAATCCATATCCAGACCAGCGATGATCACCCGAACACCTTTATTTGCTAACTGATTGCAAACCTCTATGATTGAATCATCAAAAAATTGAGCCTCATCAATTGCTACTATTTTTTGATTTTCCCAATGACTTAAAATATCCTTCGCTTGGTCAATAATCACCGCTTCAAAAGTACTGCCTTTGTGACTAACGATATTTTTTTCACTGAATCTGTTGTCTATTTTCGGTTTAAAAAGCAACAATGCTTGATTAGCAAATTCAGCCCGTCGGATTCGACGAATGAGTTCCTCTGTTTTACCTGAGAACATCGAACCACAGATGACTTCGATCCAACCATTTGCTCTCCCTTCAATTGGAAACTGCTCTAAAAACATAAATCAATCGTTTGTTAACATTTATTTCAAAAGAATTGATAGTAAAACGTCTCACCAATCAGCATGTTTTCTAATTTTGATTCAGCAACGTTTCAATCAAGCAGTTGAATTGATAACGAAGTTAGTAACTTAAATGAAAAGTCCGAAAAAAGCATGTCCTTATGATGAAAACAATCTTATCAAACTTGACAGAAAGACTTTCCCTTTTGGAAAGTGGAAAATTGACACAAGCAGAAATGGAGTTATTGGTAGAAGATTCCAAAGAATTATATGAGCGCTTAGTCATCTTGCGTTACAAATTGTACGAAACAAATGTTTTTGTTCCTCAGGCAATTGTTGAACCAAGTATACTTGAACAATCTGAACCTGTAGTGACCGAAGTTGAAAAACCTACATTTGATCTATTTGACATGGATGAGGAAGAATCGATTTCAGATGAAGGTGAGGAAGACGAAGACGAAGAGGAAATTCTCGCTTCAGAAGTTGGTTTATTCAATTTTGGCATAGATACCCCTGAAGTTTCACCGGAAATTTCCGAAGAACCAGAACTTGTAAACGAACCAGAGCAAGAGGCGGAAGTTGATGTTCATACGGAAGCGTTAGAAAACGAAGCTCAACTCGATGATGACATGGATTCGACAGAAGAAATCTCAGCAGAAGAAATTTTCGAAGAAGAGGAAGAATTATCCATGGAAATAGAAGTGACACATGAGGAAGCACACACTGAAGAAGTTGTAGAGCCACAGGTTAATTTCAAAGAAGAAGTATCTATGGAAATGGAAGAAACACAGCAGGAAGCACACCCTGAAGAAGTTGCGGAACCACAAGTTAATTTCTTAGATAACATCAGCAATCCAGAATCTACTTCGATTAACAGTGCTTGGATTTTACAAATCGAACAAACGATTCGATCCGATCGTTCGGTTTTTCCTTTAGAAACGCTTATCGGGTCCTTTTCACTGAATGAAAAACTTCAATTCATCAATGAATTATTTGATGGTTCAAGTGATGCCTTTTCATCTGCAACGAAAAAATTAGATGCATGTGAGAACATGAGTGTTGCACGCGAACAACTGAGTGATTACGCTAGTAGCTACAATTGGGATTTAGAATCAGAAATCGTAGAAGATTTTATCTTTAAAATTTGTCGTCGTTATGCGGCTGCTCATTCTTAGTTTTCTTTTAACGTTTTCTGTTTTTGGACAAAACCAACAGGCCAAAACCTATATTGAAACACTTTGTTCCCCTTCGTTTCATGGAAGAGGATATGTCAATGGTGGGGATTCTATAGCCGCCAATTTTATCGCCAAGAGTTTTCAAGAAATAGGACTTAAGCCCTTAGGCGAAAATTATTTTCAGGAATTTAATTTTCCCGTACAAACCTTTCCCGGAGCGTGCGAACTAAAAATGGATGGTGAATCGTTGATTCCGGGAGTACATTTTCTTGTTGCACCAAATTCAGGTCCATCTTGTTCGGAATTTGGTTGTACAAAAGGCAAGTCATATCGCGTGGTCACTTGTAATGTGCAGAAGCTCTTTCAATCCACCGCCAGTTTTTATCCATGTCCAAACAATGTCATTTTGGCTGTGCGCTCATTTGGAATAAGTGCGGATAGTTTAAAAGTCATTAAGGCACGTTTGCGCGAATTGAGTGCATTTGCTTCTGTAATGGATGTTACAAGGGATAAATTTACTTGGTCTGTGAGTCAAACGGCAAATGCCTATCCATTTATACAGCTGCAAGATTCTGTATTTGAACGAATGATGGAAGGTAACATCGAACTTCATTTAGAAACACGCTTTTTAAAGAGTCATGTCGCAAAAAATGTCCTAGGATATGTTCCTGCTAAGAAAAACGCCAAGAGGAAGCCTTTTCTGTTTCTCACAGCCCATTATGACCACCTTGGTCGAATGGGTCAAGCAACTTATTTCCCTGGGGCTAACGACAATGCTAGCGGAAATGGGATGATCTTTTCCATCGCACAAGAATTGGTTAAAAATCCGTTAGATGATTACAATGTAATTTTCATTGCCTTTGCTGGTGAGGAGATTGGTTTGTTAGGATCCAAATACTTTGTGGAGAACCCACTCGTTCCACTCAAGAAGATTCGTTTTGTGTTAAACATGGACATTATGGGAAGCGGTGAAGATGGCATCACGTGTGTGAATTCAACGCTTTTCAAAAATGAATTTGATCGCTTGTTACAGTTAAACGAATCTGGGCACTATTTAACACTTATAAAACCGAGAGGTCCAGCGGCAAACTCAGACCATTACTTTTTCACAGAGGCAGGAGTCCCTTCATTCTTTGTTTACACGATGGGGCCAAATAAAAACTACCACGATATTTTTGACACGTATGAGGCCTTATCGTTTGCTAAGTTCGATGAAATTCGGCAATTAATGCTAGAATTCATCCGTGGCTTTTAATCGTTTAGCTAGGTAAATTGTTTGGGTCGTTATCATAACGAGTGCAATAGCCAATAGATGTAGCACAAGAGCATTGGACTGATTGGTATAAATCAAGGCCAAACAGATGGAGAGAAAAGACAACAATTGAACGGTAATCATGATAAGTAAGCGAAAGGTATCGGCCTGTGGATTTTTTTCTTTTTTAACGAATAGAATCAAGAGTCCAACAAGCGCTATAAAACCAGATGTGCCGATGCAAAAAAGTGCATTAGCGTTTGACAATGTTGACCATTCTGTAAGGGTGAAGACATAGAAAATACCAAAAATCAACAGATAGATTGCGCCTAAACGAAAAGCAGAATTATTCATCGTTTTTTTTTGAAATTTCCATGACCTCTCGAATAACTATAAATAAACCAATAGCAACACCTGTTAATCCGAGGATGATTGTCCACCAGGGTGTGGTTAAATGATATTGATTATCTAAATAGAATCCGAAGTAAGTTAAGGCGGTTATTACGCCACCCATTTGCAGGCCAGCGCTTGTCAAGCGTAAATAAGGAGAACTTTTAGGTTTACTGTCTTGGTTTCGATTATTCATCGAATTCGAAATCTGTTTTCATCGAAGAATGAGAAACAGGAGATTTCATGACGCAAGCACCTTCAAAGTATGCTCCTTCTTCGATATTCAATTTAAGTGTTTGAATATCTCCTTTAATTCGTGCAGTTGAATGAAGGACCAACAAATTTTCAATGGTTAATTCACCATCCATTGCTCCATCTACTTCAGCATTTACACAAACTAGATTTCCTTTAATTTTTCCTGAGGTTCCAACAATTACCTTACCTGAGCAAGAAACATTACCAATGATTTCACCTTCAATCAATAAATTTGAATCTGAAACGATGTCACCAGTAATTTCAGTGCCGGATAAAATTTTATTTAATCGATCGCTTTGATCGTGTGTTGAATTTCCACCAAATAACTCTTTTCTTAACATAGCGGGCTAATAATTATCGTCGTAAAAAACTTTATATTCGTCAAATTTCGACGTTTCTATTAACTTTTTCAAATTTTCTTGATTAATTATGAAAATTTTATTGTTTTGGAAGTCATCTAAGTACTCAAAACCTGCCTTGTAGGCATTTAAATATTCACCAGCAATTTTTGCTGTTTGAAATTCTTGAACAAGAATAAATTGTTTTTCTGTCGTGGTCATTTTTTGAGAAACCTTGACTTTAGCTACTTTAAATCCTTTAGTTGAAAAATCTGCAATCGCATTTCGTGCATCTTCAATATCCTCATCTTCATCGAGTAAAACAATTACATACTGAACAGCATTTGGAACATACGTAAAGAATGATTTTTTTTCGAAATCAACTGGAATAGACTTTGAATAACCATTTTTAATGATGGCCAACATTTCTTTCGCTCTAGTCGCTTGTTCCGATGTTGGTTTTTCCTCCACAATGCGATTTAGGCGTGGAATCAAGTCTTTTTTATTTTCATTTAACTGACCGAAAGCAAGGGCGTTTAACAACATGTATTCCGCTCTAAATGCATTTGAAAGATCATTATCTACCACTTGTTGTGTTTCTGTCAATACTTGGGAATAACTTTCTTGGTTATATTTTTCCAATAATTTCAAGTATTTCTGTTGGTCTTTCTGCGCACTTTCCTTTTGTTTCACATAAAAATCAGGATCCTTGAAAAATTGGGCTGCATCAGATGATGGGTAATTTTTTAGGATGTATTTTTTATAGTTTTC
>CAIRMS010000116.1 GCA_903879765.1 uncultured Flavobacteriales bacterium | reverse complement strand
TCCATATGGAAACGGCGAAAAGACATCCGAACGAAGAAATACATTTGTTGAAAGGTCGATTAACAACGTGTGATTTAGAAGAGCCGCATTACCATTTTCAGTTAAGTAAAGGAGTAATTGTTCCAAATGAACGAATCGTTACTGGACCAATGAATTTATGGATAAACGGAATCCCAACTCCCTTGGGTTTACCCTTTGCCTTTATTCCAACGAAGGAACAAAAAACAAATGGATTGCTTTTTCCAGAATTTGTACCCTTGTCTAATTATGGATTTGGTGTTCAAAATTTAGGTTATTATTTCCCCATTAACGATCACTTACAAACGGCTGTTTATGCAAATTTGTATAGTCGTGGTTCTTGGGGTTTACGAAATGACTTAGACTATTCAAAGCGTTACGGATTTTCTGGCCGCATTTCAGTTGGATTCCAACAGTTCAATTTGGGTTTTCCAACAAAAGACAAAAACAATAAATTAAGTGTCCAATGGTCGCATCGCAAGGCACCGAAATCGAATCCTTTTTGGAGTTTTTCATCGAATGTAAATTTCATTTCGGATAACACGTCACAAAATAATCTAGACCCAATAAATCCCGAATATTTCACCAATTCATTTAATTCGGACATTAATATCAATCGATCATTCCCTGGAAAACCATTTAATATGGGAATGAAGCTTTCGATGCGTCAGAATTCCATCGCAAAAAACATTGCCTTGGTAAGTCCCGTGCTCAACGCTAACTTAACGCGTGTTTTCCCATTTAAAAATACCTTTAAGACGAGCGATAAAAACTGGAAAAAGACCATTGAACGCATTGGAATCACCTATAATTTAGAAGGACAAAACCGGTCGAATTTTTCTGATCAGCTACTCTCTACTGGCGATTTATCTAGTATTTCGCAACAATTCATGAATGGAATCTCTCAATCGATGGCCATTCAAACAACTTCAGGACTTTTTAGAAATGCCATCAAAATCAATCCAACCATTAATTATGGAAATAAAATCAATTTCCAGCAGATTGAAAAATCATATAACCCATTAACGAATAAATCTCAAAACGACACTTTACAGAAATTCGGCATGGCGCATGAAGTAAATTTCAGTGTGAATATGACGAGTGTAATTTATTCATATTATCAATTCATTGGAAAGAATAAACCTAAATTGCGACACTTGATCACTCCATCAGTCGGATTTCGTTATGTCCCTCAGTTAAATGAGTTGGTTCAAGCGAATGTGGGGGCAAATCAAGCGTTGGTGAAATATTCTCCCTTTGAAAGCTCGATTTACAGTGTTGGAAATAATCAAAAAGCATCATTGTTAAATTTTGGCATCAACAATACCATGGAACTAAAACTGAAGTCTGACAAAGATACCTTGACAGGATTCCGAAAAATTCGCTTGATCGATCAATTGTCCATTAACGGGAATTATGATTTCATGAAGGATTCCATGCGTTTATCAAACATTGCATTGAACTTAAGAATTAGTCCGGCTGATTGGATAAACTTTGTGTCTGGCGCTAATTTTAGTCCGTATGCGTGGGATGTAAACACAGGAAAAACACTCAAGGATTATGCCTTATCAAGTCAGCAAGGACTCGGACGTTTCTTGGGAACGAATCTCACTACGTCGATAACAATAGCCCCAAAAAAATCCAGAGAAAAAGTAGCTAGCACTGCTGCTACAGTGAATGAGCAAAATTGGAATTCAGAGTTTAATTATTATGCATTGCATCCTGAACGAGCAATTTTCTTTGATATTCCTTGGAAAATGAGTTTGTCTCACGTGTACACAATCAATGTGAATCAAACCATTTCAAGTACGAATCCTGCTAAAAACACCTTTGCACAAACACTTGTAGTGAGCGGAGATGTGAGTATGACAAAACGATGGAATTTATCAGGAAACTTAAATTTTAACTTGCAAGAATTCCGTTTAACGAATGCGTATTTTTCTTTAAATAGGAATTTGCACTGCTGGGCTTTATCGTTCTATTACGTACCTGTGGGTGGAAATAAAAGCTTCTTGTTTAGCATTCGTAATACCTCTTCGATATTCAAAGACGCGAAGATTGAAATCAGAAAACCACCAGCATTACTGTAGGAGTTACTTGATTCCTTGCCCGGTCATTTTTCCAACCACATAAGTAAATTTCGCGCCTAGAAAGACGATTTGGGCGGAATAATGGACCCAAGCCAAGGTGACGAATAAGGAATTAGCAATTCCGATTTTACCGAGAACGAAATAATTGTGCAGATAGTAGTTGATGATGAATTGACTAAGAACAAGTAAAATTGACGTGAAAATCGCTCCTTTAAATGCCACATTCCATTGTACTTTTGCATCGGGGATGAATTTAAACACCAACGTGAAAATCATTAAATTACTTCCAATCGTTAGTATATTTTGAAGAATATTCAAGGAGAAATCCATGAAACCACTATGAAATTGATTCCAATTTTGAATGGCCGAAAAAATGAAAACTTGGGCAAAATAAAAGAGAATAATGATCAAAGCGAAAACGGCTAGAAGTCCCATGGAGATAAAACGAAATCCGATGATGTCCATGAATAAATTTTCTTCCTGTCGGTTTTTCACATTCACGTTGAAGAACTCATTTAAGCTTCGTTTTAACGAAACGAAAAATGCGGAACAACTATAAAGTAGCACGGCAATACTGACCATTTCAAAGAAAAAATTAGGTTTATGCATGGACATGCCATTTACGACATCCATGATGGAGGTGCTGTCTTCCATGCCCATTTGGTTTTGGAGTACATCCGAAACCATTTCTTTCATGTTTTTTGGGCCAACGATGCGGCCAAAAATGGAGCTCGTTAAATAGATAATTGGAATAAAAGCAAATAAAGTGTAATATGCTAGTGCAGCACCATGGTAAAATGCTCCATCCTTCACATAGGTGATGATTGCTTCTTTGAAGGCGTTTATGCCCCAATACCAAGGAAGTTTACTGGGTTTTTTTAATGATTTCGATTCCTCTGGTGTCATTTAGTCGATGAAATTGATACAGGACAATCATGTCTCCGTTGGTTGTTTTAAAATAATTATGATAAAGTCCACCAACAAAAATACTGCGCATAAATTCGATTTCTATTGCGTCCTTGGCTTGAGATACGCGGTATTCATCTGGACGAAATAGAATCGTTGTTTCACCGGATTTTACACTATTGACAGGTCCAAATAAACGTGCTTGATGAATATTTGAATAGTGATAATACAAAAATTCAGGTTTGTATTTTTTACTTAATGTCCCGTTTTTTAGTACGCAAATGGAGTCGCAGAGTCCTAGAACATCTTGTCCCTCATGTGAAACTAATACGATTGTGGTATTTTCTTCTTCGCGTAAGCGAATCAAATGTTCCGTTAGTCGTGCACGTAAATTCGCGTCGAGGTGACCAAAAGGCTCATCGAGCAATAAAACTTCCGGTTGATCGGCAATTGCTCGCGCAATCGCTAAGCGTTGTTGCTCCCCTCCGGATATTAAATGTGCTTTTGTTGATGAAATGGATTTGAGGTCAAACAAGCGTAATAACTGTTGAACGCGTTTATCTCGTTTGTGATGAGGTAAATGCAAAACAACTTCACGAAGGTTTTCTTCCACGGTGTGATAAACATCTAATTTGAAGTCTTGATTCACCATGGCTACGTGCTGAAACCCTGGAATTAATAATTGATGAACACGGGGTTGCTGCTGATTGGCAAGAAAGACTTCTCCTTGGTCTGGATCAATGTGTCCAGCAATGATTTTCAATAAGGAAGACTTTCCAGCACCACTTTTTCCAACTAACCCAAGAATTTCTCCTTGCCCAACGGTTAAATTCGCCCGCTTGATGATGGGTTTGTTGTAAGATAATTGTATGTTTTTCAATACAATCATAAACGGATCAATTCTTTTGGGAACGATTTTGCCGCGATGAAGATTCCGGGAGTTGGATTAGACATTGGCTCATAATCTTTCAAGAAGATTTCGATGGTATAGGTATCCGTAGAATTTTCTAATTTCGTAGATGAAACAATACTTTCAGAAGCTCCTACGTAAACATTCGGCGCATCAGAAGAACAGATTTCAAAAAGACGCATGTTTGGAATGTCGAATTGAAAAGCTTCGTTGTTTTCGTCCATTCCAGCTAGCGGATAATCTACATCAGAGATTTCTTTCACTGAAGTCACATCACTTGAAATGGATAATTCATCCTCCCATTCGTATTTGATGTTGTCAATAGATTGGTTCCCTTCGTGTTCTAAATCAGCTAATTCTTGTGAATACAAATCGTTTAAAAGGTATATGTGGATCTTACAGTTCATTTTTTTTCGTTATTTTTTTCTATTTCATTCACTTTAAAAGCGGATGGCATTAATTCAGGGACAAGTTTAAGAATTAAAGGGAGAAGAAGGCTTCCTCCAGGTAAAAGAAATAGTGCTAATGAAGGCATTGTCTTTATTAAATCAAGGAATTGGCTCCTTACTTGTTCTTTTTCTTCCGCACTTAATTCTTCTTTTCTCGATTTTTGAATCAGGGACATTAGTTCTTTACTTTCACGCATTTCTTGAACTAATTTATCTTTATTTCGTCCTAAAATGCGAATCCAACGCTTACTAAAGGCTTTAAAAACATAACCAGTTTCTGTTTCAGATTGAAAAACAAGAATTTCATTTTGGTTCTGAAGC
>CAIRMS010000115.1 GCA_903879765.1 uncultured Flavobacteriales bacterium | reverse complement strand
CATGGGATTTGATTTAACAAAAAAACTGCTACTCCCTGATCCAGCGAAGAGAATTTTAGTTTTTGTAAACGGATATCGTCCTGTATCTACCAATCAATCCATGTCTGAATTCTTGAATACATTCCAAACGAAGGGTGTGGAATTCCCAAATTCAAAGAATCACGTTTATTCAATTGATCGATTTGATTATTGGGAACCATGGAATCAGTTCAATATGCGTTTTCAAGAGCGCATTTCTGCGGATGAGGTTTGGTATGCCGATGGACACCATTCGGTTTCTACTTCAAACCATGGATCCGTCATTAAATTTGCTGGAACTGCAGCCATTTACCCTAAATTATGTAAAACAGCAAAGCATCATTGTTTTGAAACAAAATTACCTTCCAATGAACGCGTTGCAACTATGAGTTTACTTGCTACAAGTCCAAATTATGAAGGATTCAACTTACGATATAACCGAGGTAAAATCGCAGCAAGGAATTTACTTCAAGTTTTGAACGAAGGGCCTAATTATTCAGTTAACGATACCCTTTACATTGTTTCTCACAGTATGGGACACGCTTATGCAATGGGAATGATGTCCGTTTTATCAGGTAAAATCAATTTTGGCGATTACTATTCTATAGCACCTGAAAATCCTATCGGCAAATCATTTGATGCAAAAAAATGGCGCAATGCATGGCAGTACGGAACTTCGCGAAGCGGAAAAACAAAACAGTTTCCTTGTCAACAAGATGGCGTTGCACCACAATCGCTTGTCAAGGGTCTTCCTGCGGCTAATCGCATCATTTTCCCGAAGTCAAGTTCCAGTAAAATGGGATTCACCGAAAGTCATTTTATCGGATATTACACTTGGATTTTTGATATCTCCAGAGGAAAACCGGGATACGTCCCTCAAAATTAAAATGGTCTGGCGATTGACGACTGTATCTCAACTAAGGAAGCTCCAACTTTTCCTCTAGTAACTTGATCGTCATGTATGGATAATCCGTCTTTGCCTTGAACCAAAGTGCGAAGTTCCATTTTCAGTTTCCCCTCACCTATTCCATGAACCACACGAAAGCGTTTCTTTTTCGTCTGAATCATCTGATTGCAAAAATATTTGAATGCATTCAATTGAGCTGTCAAGATATCATGTTTACTCAAGAAACGTTCATCCAAATTCAATTCATGGTGATGAAGATCAATGGATGGAATCACTTCGTTTTTAACTGACTTCTTTGAATGATTGATGTTTACGTGATCCTTATTGGGAACTTTGTGCACATTCATTTGAACGCGACGAACGACAAATTCCAGGGATACTTTTCGTTCAAATCCATGTTCATCCTCCAAGCATAGAAAAGCGCCTTCCGCACGAATCACTCGGTAAACACCGGATTCATTCAGGATACTAACCTCTTCGAATTGTTGGAAATTCATGCGTTAATTGAATCGAATTGCTTTTGTTGGACTAATTTTCGTCACGACATAACTTGGAACAATCAACGAAATCATGCACACAACAAATGTCACTAGGTTGACTAAAAACCAGGACATTGGATTTATTTCAACAGGCACCTTATCCAAATAATACACCAAGGGGTCCAATTTTAGCACGGCAAATTTCACTTGAATGAAGCAAAGTGAAAATCCAATGAGATTCCCATAAAGTAATCCGCGTCCAATGAGGTGAGCCGCTTGAAACAAGAACAATTTACGAATGGACCAATCCCTTGCGCCCATGGCTTTCAGCATTCCGATTAAGTTCGTTCGGACAACAATCAGTACAAGCATTGCCGAACCAACGTTGATCACACCAATCAGCAACATTAAAAAGATGATGATATAGACGTTGTAATCCAGAAAACTCAACCAAGCAAAAAGATCTCGTTCCGTTGTTAAGATACTGCTGACTTGCATGAGTTCATTGTTTTCATTTGGACGCATTTCAATCGTAGACCGAATCTCTTCTTCCACACGTTTTAAATCCTTCCAATCATTGATTTGCACTTCGAAACCTGACACAAAATTCTTTCCTGTACCGAGACCTTCTGTTTCCGTGACATTCAGTACTGCCGATGCCGATGACAATTGATAACTATCTAATGAAATCGGCTCTTTCAACAAAGCACCACTTTCATCCTTCTTAAGGTCCGTTGAAGACACAAAAGGTGCGGAGCAAGTGACGTTTAAATAACTTGTATCAATGGGGAATTGTGTTCCTTTTTGTCGGTCCGACTGATAAACGATCAAACGGAAATTCGTGTCAGTCAAATAAGACAAATAGAATCCACCATAGATGTCTGGTCCGGAACCCCAATCGTAAAGTAAGTCCTTTGTTTTTCCTTCAATCGCTGCTTTCAGCACGATCTTCCCGTTGACCAATTGATCATCGATCACAATTTTCGTTTTGATACCAAAATCGTTCATTTTTTGAACCTCTGGCAAGCGACAAAAAACCAATTTTTGATCGTATTCTTCAAGACCAGTTTGATAAATGCCAACTACCTTATATTTCCGTAAAACGGGTTGATTTTTCACATAATAAACCGAAATGGTATCATTGAGGTGATAATTCAATTGATCCGCCATTCGTTTAGATAGCACCAATTCTTCTTGTTTTGCTTGAAAATTCAATGTGCGTCCGGACACTAGATGTTGCTTAATGAAAGTCCAGTCATAGGACATCTCCACACCTTTCATGACCACTCCAAGGATATCCTGGCGATTGATCAGTGAATCTTTCCCATTCGCTAATTTTACGGTATCCGAAAATCGTGAGGATTGCAGCATAGCCGGTTTAAAGACGACGGGAGAAATTCCTTTTAGTCCGATAATCCCAGAGAGTTCATTTAGCGCTTTTTGATTTTTCAGAACGGCATCACCTTCAAAAATCTGCTGTGTTCCTTTCTTTGAAATAAATAAGGGTGCATTAAAACCCGTAATTTTATTTCGTACTTCATGTTGGAATCCCGTTACTATAGCTACAGTTACAAGGTTAACAACAATTGCTAGTGCAATACTTAGGATAGATATACGCACAATCGGTTTAGAAACTTTAATACCTTGTAGCTTATTTTGGATGAGACGACGTGATATGAAAATTTCGAAAGACAAATTGTTTTTATTTAAGGTTCAAAAATACACAAAGCTTCTGTGCTTGAAAACAATTTCTGTGTTTTTACTTTTTAGCTGTGCTCAAAATGCAACTGGTGACAACGGGATAACCGGAAGCCTTTCACTCGACGCGAGCCAAAAAACGGGAAAAAACCTTTTTCCAAACGATAAATTAGATGTTAAAAAACCATTATTAGGAATTGACCGACTTCATTTGTTTGTCGATTCATTGGCAGGAAAACGTATCGCGGTAGTAGGGAATCAAACATCGGTAGTGAAAGGCGTTCATTTGGTGGATACCTTGCTTTCCTTAAAATTAAACGTCGTGAAAGTCTTTTCTCCAGAGCATGGATTCCGAGGTGACGTAGATGCCGGTGAAAAAGTAAATCATTCCGTTGATGAAAAAACCGGACTTCCCTTGGTTTCTTTATATGGCAGCAACAAAAAACCAAGTCCACAGCAATTGGCAGATGTTGATGTGGTCATTTACGATATCCAAGATGTTGGCGTACGCTTTTATACATTTATTTCCACTTTGCATTACGTCATGGAAGCGTGTGCCGAGAATAACAAAAAAGTCGTGGTATTGGACCGTCCCAATCCAAATGGACATTACGTCGATGGTCCCATTTTGGAAAAAGAATACAAATCCTTTGTAGGAATGCATCCAGTTCCCATTGTATATGGAATGACGATTGGGGAATATGCCTTAATGATCAATGGGGAAAAATGGCTGAACAATGGCATTCAATGCAATTTATTTGTAGTTCCGTGTAAGAATTACAAACACAAACTGAAGTACACTTTACCAGTAGCTCCGTCGCCTAATTTACGCACTGACGGTGCGATTTCCTTGTATCCTTCTTTGTGTTTGTTTGAAGCGACAACGGTGAGTATTGGCAGAGGGACAGACATGCCATTTGAAGTTTTTGGTCACCCACGCTTTCCAAAAACAGGTTTTTCCTTTACTCCGATGCCAACACCAGGAGCGAAAACTCCTCCACAAATGAACAAATTGTGCAATGGATATAACCTATCAAATTCCCCAGCGAAAAGAAATTACGAAATCAATTTAATTTACCTTATTCAAGCAAGAGATTTGTTGGGTGATTCCGCTGTTTTCATCGATCAAAATTCCTTTTTCAATCGTTTAGCAGGAACGGCAACATTAAAAGAACAACTTTACAAGGGATGGTCAGCAAAAGAAATCAGAGAAACTTGGAAGCCAGGAATCGATGCATTTATGTTGACGCGTAAAAAGTACTTACTTTACGATTAAATCTCTAGGTTTTTACCGCTTTCTTCCACCATTTCTTTCATGGAAACAGCGTAAGCATCCATTTTTGCTTGGACTTGCTCATCAAACGCTCCGATGATACGAGCGGCTAAGATTCCAGCATTTTTCGCTGCATTTAAAGCTACTGTAGCAACTGGAATTCCATTTGGCATTTGAAGAATACTTAGGATTGAATCCCAACCATCAATCGAATTAGAAGACTTAATTGGAACACCAATTACAGGCAAAGATGTCATTGAAGCAGTCATTCCAGGAAGATGCGCAGCACCTCCAGCTCCGGCAATGATTACTTTGATTCCTCTTCCTGCCGCTTCTTTCGCGTAAGCGACCATTTTCTCTGGTGTGCGATGCGCTGAAACGATTTCCACTTCAGATTCAATTCCAAATTCATCTAAAATGAGTTTTGCTTCCTTCATAATTGGCAAATCTGATTTGCTCCCCATGATGATTCCAACGTGTACCATTATTCAACTGGTTTATTAGGTTCTATGCTCTTATCCGCAAGGACTTCTGTCGCTTCCGGCTCAATATGATCATTCTCTTCTACGACTGGTGCTTCCTCAGAAGTCGGAAGTTCATCTTGTACTGATGCTTTTTCAATTGGCGTTTGAGGTCGTCCGGTGTAATGCATGCTGTTTTCTACGTCAGAATACATTTGATCGAGTGGCTGCACCAATTGTTCCTGGGATT
>CAIRMS010000114.1 GCA_903879765.1 uncultured Flavobacteriales bacterium | reverse complement strand
AGGCGTAGCGAGGGACGACCGTGTCTTCTTCTTTGTAAATGGATTGTGCTTTTACCGCTTCTCCAGCTTTTCGTCGCAAACTCCAAAGTGTATTTTTCTGTGCATCCGAATCCGCAAAGAGGATTTCATCTGTTTCGAATCCTTCGAGTACTCCTAAGATCTTTTCACATTCCTGCATCAATTGATCTGGATCAAATCCATCCACTTCGATGATCAAATGCGCTTGATGATTATCGGCCACTGGAATCGATGTTTCTCCGGTGAAGGTTTGCGTCCAAGTTAGTGCATCTCGTTCCATGAACTCTAAGCCACTCGGGGTGATTCCTGCTTGGAATATCGCAGCGACCGCTTCACAGGCTTTCTGTGCGTCGAAAAACGGAACCAACATCAATAAATCGTGTGTGGGATGTGGAATCAACTTCAAAACAATTTTGGTAATGATACCTAAGGTTCCTTCAGATCCGACGATGAGTTGCGTTAAGTTATAACCTGTCGCGTTTTTTAAGACATTGGCGCCTGTCCAAATGATTTCTCCGGTTGGAAGGACGATTTCTAAATTCAATACGTAATCCTTGGTCACGCCATATTTCACAGCTTTTGGTCCACCGGAATTTTCTGATACGTTTCCACCGATAAAACAAGATCCTTTACTCGCTGGATCAGGTGGATAAAACAATCCTTTTTCCTTTACGGCGTCTTGCAATACTTGTGTGATGACCCCAGGCTCTGTCGTGACTTGGTGATTTTTCTCATCAATGTGCAGAATGCGATTGAATTTCTCCATGGAAAGCAAAATCCCTCCGTGAATCGGAAGCGAACCACCACTTAATCCTGTTCGTGCTCCGGCTGGTGTCACCGGAATTCCATGTTCGTGGCAATACGCCATGATTTTGGAGATTTCTTCGGTGTTTTCTGGACGTACAACAAGACTAGGAGGGAAGGATAAGTCCTCCGTTTCGTCGTGTCCGTATGCGATTAATTGTTCTTCTGTATGGATGGCATTCGCACCTAAAAGTGCTTCGAAATAACTGAAATCCGCAGCTGAAAGCGCATGAAATGTATAGGTGGAATCTTGCATGACCTTATTTTCTATCCGTTTGTTTGTCTTGCGAACTTAGGAATAATTCGCTTTGAGCGGAACGTTTTTACCTTGAAATTTAAACACCGAATCCACAAAACAATTGAATTGTCCCACTCAGTTTCCTGCTTTTTCCTTTATCTTTGATAAAACATTAAAATACATGTCAAAAGAAGTATACTTGGTGGACGGAATTCGTACGCCGATCGGAAGTTTTGGAGGGAGTTTGGCACCAGTACGTGCAGACGATTTAGCGGCACATGCGCTAAAAGCATTGGTGGACCGACATCCAAACTTGGATTTAACGAAAATTGAAGATGTCATTCTTGGTTGTGCCAATCAAGCTGGTGAAGATAACCGTAACGTAGCGCGAATGGCTTCGTTGTTGGCAGGAATTCCACAAGAAGTAGCAGGTGAGACAGTGAACCGACTTTGTGCATCAGGATTAGCGGCGGCTGTAAATGCTGGACGTGCGATGAAAGATGGAGCAGGGGACTTGTACATTGCGGGTGGAGTAGAACACATGACTCGTGGACCTTGGGTGAGTTCAAAAACAAGTAGCGCATTTGGACGCGACGCACAAATGTTCGATTCTTCTTTCGGATGGCGTTTTATCAATCCAAAAATGGAAGCGATTTATGGCGTAGATTCCATGGGAATGACTGCCGAAAATTTAGCAGAACAATTCAATATTAGCCGTGAGGATCAAGATGCGTTCGCGTGTTGGTCACAAGAAAAAACAGCTAAAGCAACAGCAAGTGGATACTTTGAAGGCGAAATCACACCGGTATCGATTCCACAACGCAAAGGGGAGCCGAAAATAATTGCAACGGATGAATTTGCACGACCATCGACAACGATTGAAAGTCTAGCTGGACTTCGTCCCGCATTTAAAAAAGATGGTTCCGTAACTGCTGGAAATGCTTCTGGATTAAACGATGGAGCAGCAGCTTTACTGATGGCTAGCGAAGATGGATTGAAAAATCATGGCTTAACACCAATGGTTCGAATGGTT
>CAIRMS010000113.1 GCA_903879765.1 uncultured Flavobacteriales bacterium | reverse complement strand
TCTGTCCTTCGTTCAGCAAAAGCAGGAAAAAAAGTAGAAAATATACGTGTTTCATAGTAGCAGTTTCACTACTAAGATAATGTTTTAAATGTATAAAATCAATTTAACCTATTTAAAATCAAGGGGTAAAGGAAAGATCATTTAAATCGTTGCCAGCCAAAAAGGACTTGTAATCCATGCGTTTTTTTCCCTCAGCTTGAATCTCCTTCAGTAAAACGAAGCCATTTCCACTTGGGATAACAATTCCTTCTGGAATGGAGAACGGACCATTGTTTCGAGTCACTTTTTCTATATCTACAAGAGATGAGCCAAAGAGTTTAAAGATAATCCAATTGGATTTTTTGGTGGACCAAAGTTTACACCATGCGGCAGGGTAGGGGGATAATCCTCTAATGCGATTATGATTCAATTCAGCGGACTGATTCCAGTCAATTTCGCAATCTGCCTTGAATATTTTTGGCGCAAAGGGTAGATTCGTATCCGAAGGATCCTGTTCAATCGTTGAAACATGACCAGCGCAAATTTGATCAGCGGTTTCTACTGTTAATTCTGCACCAATTGATTTTAATTGGTCGTGCAATTCTCCAGCGCTAAGCTCATTGTTCAATGGAATGGTTTTTTGTGCAATGATTGCACCGGTGTCAATGTTTTCATTAATGAAAAAAGTACTTACACCAGTTTCACTTTCACCGTTCATAATAGCCCAATTGATTGGAGCTGCTCCTCGGTATTTTGGAAGAAGACTCGCATGCAGGTTAATTGTTCCGTAGGCGGGCATTTTCCAGACAACATCTGGCAACATGCGAAAGGCCACCACGACAAATAAATCTGCGTTCAAGGATGCTAAATCAATCAAGAATGCTTCTTCCCGTAATTTTTCTGGTTGTAATACAGGAAGTTCATGTGAAACTGCAAATTGTTTCACCGCACTTTGCTGAATTTGCTGTCCACGACCTGCTGGTTTATCTGCAACCGTAACAACCCCAACAACTTCATGTTTGGAGTGCACTAAAGCATCTAAAATCCCCACAGCAAATTCGGGGGTACCCATAAATACAATGCGTAACGTATCTTTCATTAGACAATTTTCTTTTTCCAATCATACAATCGGAGGTAACTGATGGAAGCTAATCCCATCAAAATAAAATAAATATATTCTACCGTCCAAATCCAATAAACATCTAAGTTCCACACTTTGATAAAAAGATAACAAAAGACAACATATACACTCACGATTCCAAATTCAATAAACATGGAATGAAGGGTGTTTCCGGAACCATGGATCGTTTGAAAATAAACAGAAGAAAATCCATACAGCATAATCGAAACAGAGATTAATCTCAGAATTTGAGCACTCTTTTGAATATACAATTCTGCTGGATTAATTAGTCGAATTAATGCTTCCGGATAAAAAATCGCCCCGTGAAAGGTCACACACAAGAACAAGAGGGTCATGAGTTGGATCCGTTTTTGGATCGTTGGGATCTCATCAAATTTCTTAGCGCCAATGTATTGAGAAATGTACGTTTTCGTCGTTCCTGCGAATCCCCAAACTGGAACAAATGCGAGAAAATAAATGGCTCGAATGTTCTGCGATACCGTTAAATCAAATTGTCCTTTTTGCTCAAGCCACGTGAAAAAGAGTGTCCAAGTTGCCAAGGCGAAGAATCCCTGTAACATAAGTGGACTCCCGACTTTTAACAATTCTTTCATCGATGCAAGTTCGAACTTGAAATGTGCAAAGAGTTGATATTCCTTTCTTTCGGATGAAAAAATCAAATAAATCACAAGAAAGGTCATACCCAAAGCATCGGCAATGGTATTTGCTAACGCTGCTCCTTCGATACCCATTTCGGGCAAGCCATTCTTGCCGAAAATAAGAGAATTCGCAAGAAAAACATTACTAACGGCTGTAATTAATGCTGCATACAACACAATCATTGTTTTTCCTTTTGCTAATAAAAAAGCCTGAATCGTAATAGTAATCATGGCGAAAAACAAGGCGAAACTTCTGACACGGATGAAATCTCCTTGTAAGACGGCAATTTCATGGTTCTTTGAATAACCAACAATGGCAGAAGGCAGAAACCAATGCAATAGAATAAAGAATCCAATCGCTAAAAGAAAGTTGGTTAAAAAGGAGGTTCCGAAAACACGTCCAATTGCCGAAATTCGTTCTTCACCAATCCTTCTGGCAATGATGATTTGTGCACCATCTCCCATTCCAAGCAAACATACGTAAACGGTTACGTATAATAGTCCACCGTTACCCACTGCATCAAATGCTTCTGTGGAATAACGACTAATTAATGATGCATCTGTAATTAAAACGATGGACTGAATAAATCCAGAAACCATCATTGGAAGCGCCATTCCTAAAATTGCTTTATAATTTAGGGCAAGCATATTAGTCTACTTGAATAATCAATCCTTTCAAGTATTCACCTTCTGGATGAAACGCATGAATAGGGTGATCTGCTGGTTGATGAATTTGCTCTAGAATGCGCACATTTCTACCAGATTCAATCGCTGCGGCAATGATGGTATTTGTAAACAATGCTTTATCGATGACCTGTGAACAAGAGAACGTAAAAATGATTCCACCTGGCTTGATTTGACGAATCGCATGCGCATTCAATCGTTTGTATCCTTGAATGGCTTGGTGACGTTTTTCGCGGTGCTTCGCAAATGCAGGTGGATCCAACACAATGATGTCGTAATCTTCTTGCAGATCCTTCATGTAATCCATCGCATCTGCACAAATGGACAAATGTTTTTCCGTATAGTTATTTAAGCTGATGTTGTCGTCGGTTAAGGCAATCGCCTTTTTTGAACTATCTAATGAATGCACCAAAGTCGCTCCATGATTTAACGCTTGAAGCGAAAATCCACCGGAATAACAAAAGGTATTTAATACTTTTTTGCCTTTCGAATATTCGCCAAGAATGCGACGGTTAACGCGCTGATCGATAAAGAAACCAGTTTTTTGTCCAGTGATCCAATCGATGTTGTATTTCACCCCATTTTCTAACGCAACATGTGGTGTTTCGCAACTGCCGAAGAGGTAGGCGTCTGTCACATCTGTCCTTTTTGGTAAAGTATCGGTTGATTTCGAATAAACGGCAGTCAATTTCTTTCCAAAAGCGTTTTTCAATGCATTTGCAATCATCTCAACAGAAAAGTACATGCCAATAGAATGACACTGAATAACCGCAACACCGTTGTAAAAATCAATCACAAGCCCAGGTAGTTCATCTCCTTCACCATGACATATACGAAAAATAGTATTCTGTTTTGATAAAAGTCCAATATTCAAACGGGAATCAACTGCTTTTTTAATTTTGCGATCGAAAAAGGCTTGATCGATTTCCTCGTAGTCGAAACTCAAGATGCGCACTGAAATTGTTGCATGTTGATAATGTCCAATTCCTAAAAATTGGTCTTTGCGTGTCATCAGACACACTAGGTCCCCATCCTTTAAGGATTCAGTAGAAGATTCAATGGCACCTGAAAAAACCCAAGGATGTCTTCTCATCAATGATTGTTCTTTGCCTTTGCGGATGTGTAGTATAGGATATGTCATGGACGCAAAGTTACACAATCCGTTGTCAAACTTATGGAAGTATCACATGCTTCTGCATAGAAAATACAGAGTTTTGTAGGGTAAGTCCTATTTTCGACTTACTTTTGACGGAAATAAAGATGAAATATGTCAAATAAAAGAATTCTTAAGAGAAACATCAATGAGATGGTTTTTGATGTGGTTGAAGAGTGTTTTCACCACCAAATGTTGGACGAGTCAAAAGCTCCAGCAACAGAAAAATTAATTACAGAAGCAGCTACTTTTCAAGATGTTATTCTTGGCCGCATGCACAAAGCTAAAGGAAAAGCTGAATTTCGTGCAATCGTTGCAGAGGTTGAAGCAAAAGCCTTAACTTTTGTCGATGCACTGAACGCATTGAATAAATAATAAATGCCAAAGTTAGATTGGAAGCGCTTGCTCGCAGCATTTGGCGCATTTTCTTTTCTAATGGTTCTCATTACTACCGGCGCATCTGATTCCTATTGGAACGCAGTTGCGCTTGGTGGATTAATGATTTTCTTTTGGATATTTGAGGTGATATCCATTTACATTACAGCCTTATTCCCATTTATTTTTGCGATCCCACTTGGACTCCTGAACACAGCAGATCTCGCTGCGAGTTATGGAAACAACAACGTCTATCTATTTTTTGGTGGATTTGTACTTGCTCTAGGCTTAGAAAAATGGAAAGTCCATGAGCAAATTGCTCGTCGAATCATCAATGTTGTTGGTGATTCAAAACCTAGGATTTTACTTGGATTCATTTTAAGTACGGGATTCCTCAGTATGTGGATTTCCAATACGGCCACCGCGCTGATGATGTTACCCATGGCAATTGCGATTATTCATGCCATGCCAGTCGTACATCAAAAATCAAAATTTTCATTATTGCTGATGCTCAGTATTGCTTACGCATCGAGTATTGGTGGAGTAGGAACCCTTGTTGGCTCACCTCCAAACACACAAATGGCAGCCATTCTTCAAAAGAATTTCCACATTACGGTGAGTTTTTTCGATTGGATGAAAATCGGAATGCCTGTAGCGATTACTATGCTTATAGTGATGTATGGTATTTTTTATTTAGCTCTTGGAAAGGAACGAAAGGAACTTCATGATGTGAATTTACCGAACGTACCATGGACAAATGAACAACTCAGAGCGCTGGCGATTTTTGGAATCGTAGTGATTTTATGGTCCTTCCGTGAATTAATTACTTCCGCTACTGGCCTCAACTATGGCGATGAAAGTGCTGCGATTTTAGGTGCGATAATGTTATTTATTATACCAGGTAAAAGTGAGAAAAAACCACTTTTAGATTGGAAAGACACCGAAAAATTGCCTTGGGGAATTTTATTATTGTTTGGCGGTGGACTTGCTTTGGCTCAAATATTTGAAAAAAATGGTGTCGTTGAATCACTAACAAAAGTATTTCAGTCCTATGAGAATATGTCTGTTCCAGCTATCGTTTTATTGGTGGTTGTCATTTCGGTGTTTGCATCGGAAGTGATGTCTAATTTAGCCTTAGTGACCATATTTGTGCCTGTTATAGCAAGCTTTGCAAAGGAATCCGGATACGATATTTTTCAATTGTGTATTTCTTTGACTTTAGGGGCAAGTCTTGCTTTTATGATGCCTGTCGGTACTCCACCGAACGCCATTGTTTTTTCATCCGGACATGTGAAAATCCATCAAATGGTAAAAATGGGTTTTGTTTTCAATGTAATTGGGATTGTTTTAATCTTTTTGTTCGCGATCCTTTTTTTATAATTCGAGAATAATTCTTATTTTCGGAAACCTTAAAACTAAACCATGATAACTGCTGAAAGACTTTTTGAAGTCCCTGATCATCAATTGAAAAATTATCCAAATTCAGCCATGTTCGTGACTAAAACGGCTGGTATTTGGGTCCCAACTTCAACTAGTGACTTTATAGACCGCACCATGAATGTCGCTCGAGGTTTGATTTCGATGGGCGTTCAAGCAGGTGATCGCGTTGCGGTTGCCAGTTCAAATCGAATTGAATGGAATATTTTGGATATTGCTGTTCAAAAAACAGGAGCGATTTTAGTTCCATTGTATCCAAATATTTCAGAAAACGACTACCGTTTTATTTTGAATGATTGTGCGGCAAAAATCTGTATCGTTTCAAATCAAGAATTAGCGGATAAAATTTCGAATATTCGTAAGGATGTGCCTAGTTTGGAGCATTTGTTTTCGTTTGACAAACTAGAATCTATTCCTCATTGGTCTTACATCGAAGATCAACGAACTCATTCGGATGAAGAACTTGTGTATGAACGAATGAAACAAGTGAAAAATGAGGATTTAGTCACCATTATTTACACATCTGGAACGACTGGAAACCCCAAAGGGGTGATGCTTTCTCATCAAAATCTTTTATCTAACGTTGGAGCATGTATCGAACCCATTCCGGCGGATAATAATTCACGGGTTTTGACATTTTTACCAATTTGTCACGTATATGAACGAATGTTGCATTACCTCTATATGTATTTGGGGTGCTCTGTATACTTCGCGGAATCAATGGATACTATCGGAGATAATATCAAAGAGGTGAAACCCGATGTTTTTTCTGCTGTACCTAGGTTAATCGAAAAAGTTTTTGATAAAATCATGGCAAAGGGAGACGAACTAAAAGGAATTAAAAGAGGATTATTTTATTGGGCTTTAAACCTTGCTGAAAATTACGATAACGTAAATGCAACGCCAGTTTTTAAATTCAAATTAGGCATAGCGCGTAAATTAATTTTCTCTAAATGGCAAGAAGCATTGGGTGGAAATGTGAAAGCAATTGCCTCTGGAAGTGCGGCGTTACAACCACGTTTGGCTCGAATTTTCCTTGCTGCAGACATTCCCATCTTGGAGGGTTATGGTTTAACAGAAACATCGCCAGTTGTCACCGTGAATAATTTCGTTACCGGAATACGTATTGGGACTGTTGGCGCTTTGATTGAAGGTGTTCAAGTTAAAATAGCCGGTGACGGAGAAATTTTAGTGAAAGGTCCAAATGTCATGATGGGTTATTATAATAATGAGGAGGCAACGAATGAAGTAATCGATAATGAAGGTTGGTTCCATACAGGTGATATTGGCGAATTTCAAGATGATAAATTTTTGAAAATAACCGATCGTAAAAAGGAAATATTCAAAACATCTGGTGGTAAATACATTGTGCCACAAGCGATGGAAAATCGTTTCAAAGAATCACGTTTCATCGAACAAATCATGGTCATAGGAGAGGGAGAGAAGTTTCCTGCTGCTTTTGTCGTACCTAATTTTGCTTTTGCTAAGGAATGGGCGCATCGACATGGTTTGCAATTCGAATCCATGAGTAATGAGGAGATCATTAAACAAACAGTATTCATCGATCGAATGGATCAAGAAATTGCTGAAATCAATCAAGTGTTTGGAAATTGGGAACAAGTGAAGAAAATCGCCTTACTTCCGTCTGAATTTACAATTGATGGAGGAGAACTGACACCAACGCTTAAATTAAAGAGAAAAAAGATCCTGGAGAAATACCAAGAAGGTTATCAGAAAATATTCAGTTAATAAAAAAGGCCATCGTTAGATGGCCTTTTTTATTCCAAAGAAATGGATTAGTTTGCTTTTTTAGAACCACAAGATGATTGTTGTGTAGTTGAACAAGACTTACCTTGTTGAGAAGAACAACAAGAACCTTTTTTCTTTTTCTTTTTTTTCTTATCGTCGTCTTTTTTGACAACCTCAGTTCCAGTTACTGCAGCATACGTAGAAGTCGCCATTGACCCAGCGTAAGTGAATAAAGCTAATGCTAAAAATACTTTTTTCATGATGTTTGATTTTATAAGGTAAATATACAAAAAATTAATTAAGTTCTCCAATACGTGTCAATTTTGCTTTGACAACATCCCCAATGGCAACATCAATTTTTGTACCTAAAGGAAGGTATAGATCAATTCTGGATCCGAATTTAATGAATCCAAATTCTGAACCCATCTCAACGTATTGTCCTTCGGTAGGGTAATAACAGATTCTTCGCGCTACTGCACCGGCAACTTGACGGAATAGTACTTCTTTTCCTGACTCATGTTCAACTACAAGCGTGCTACGTTCATTATCCGTACTGCTTTTTGGATGCCAAGCAACGAGGAATAACCCGGGATGGTATTTTACGTATTTCACCATTCCTTTTATCGGATGATAATTAGCGTGTACATTTAATGGTGACATGAAAATGGACACTTGAATGCGACGATCTTTGAAGTATTCAGTTTCAGTTGTCTCTTCAATCACGACAACTTTTCCGTCTGCTGGACACATAATATCGTTCGATTCGCCCTTGCATGTACGACTAGGAACACGAAAGAACTGCACGACCAATCCGAGTAGAACAAGGAAGCCTATTTGCAAGATCCAATAAATAATCGGACAGCATTCACTCAAAAAATAATGTATTATCCCACTCAATAAAACGGTGAAGATTAAACTCCACAACATGATATTTTTACCTTCTCTGTGTAATGTCATAGTTTACCAAAATAAATAAATCATCGACCAACAATAAAAAAACGGAATCGCAAACAGCGCCGCATCGAATCGATCTAATATGCCACCATGTCCGGGAAGGATGGTGCCTGAATCCTTAATATTTAAACTTCGTTTGAAAAGTGATTCGAGTAAATCTCCAAAAATAGCACATGGTGCAATAATGATTGCAGATACTACCCAAAACAATGTTTCTCCTTCATTAATGTAAGTCCCGATGATATATCCTAAAATCATGGTAAAAATAATACCACCAACAGTTCCTTCCCACGTTTTCTTTGGTGATATACGCTCAAAAAGTTTGTGTTTCCCAAATAGTCGACCACTGAAATAAGCAAATGAATCGTTCGTCCAAATCAATAAGAACATCCCTACTACATGTGGCAGGTAGGATGTGTTTCTTAAACTTAAATCAATGCTCAAATAAAAAGGAATAACAACATAGATTATACCAAAAACTAACACGGAAATGTTGATTAATGGATGCTCCTTTTTTGCCCAAAGCTCATTTAAAATCAAGGTAAAAAATAGTGGGAAAAGAATGGTGATCACAATGATGGGAAGATTGGCCAAACTTAATCCAATGAGAAGAACATAGATAAAACAGCCAATAAAAATCCCAATTTCTGAACTTACTTGAACAACGGGATGGTTTTTAAACAAACGGTAAAATTCAGCAAGTCCAATCACCATAAAAACGGAAAAAACAGCCATCTGCGCATATGGATGCCAAAGAATGGAACCAATGACAACAGCGCCAAAGATTGCTCCAGTAATGCTTCTTAATGCTAAATTACTTAAAGGCATCGCCTAATTGTTTTTTCGCTTCGTTTTCAAACTCCGAAGTTACATATATTTCAAAACTACCGAAATCGTTAAACATCGAATCCATGGTATTCCTTACTTGAAATGGAATCTCCAAGTCGGATAATATGAGCTTCGCTTGTACGAAGGAATATTGCTCACGTGTTTTGAAAACGAGTATTCTTTCCAAACTATTTCGCCTCCGTTTCTTCGCTATTATTTTCTTTAGGCTCTTCCGTTCCTTCCTCGACAGAAGAATCATTCGTTGCTATATTTTCCGCTTCAGCAGATTCCTCGGTAATAACTTCTGATGTGTCAGATGTATTTTCGATGATTACCTTCTCCTCAACTAGTTCGTCGCTTTCCCATTGACGTTTACCGAAAATACGTTCTAAGTCCTCTTTAAAGATAACCTCTGTTGCCAATAACTGTTCGGCTAATTCAGTTAACTGAGCTTGATTTTCAGTGAGTATTTGAAGTGCACGTTGGTACTGACTTTCTATCAATTTAGAAACTTCTTCGTCAATGATTCGAGCAGTATCTTCAGAATACGGTTTAGTGAAGGAATCCCGTCCTTGTGAGTCGTAGAAGGAAATGTTTCCAACACGTTCGTTTAAACCATAAATCGAAACCATTGCATAGGCTTGTTTGGTAACTTTCTCCAAGTCACTCAGTGCTCCTGTGCTAATTTTTCCAAAAGCCAACTGCTCTGCTGCACGTCCACCTAACGCTGAACACATTTGATCTAAAATTTGCTCCGTTGTAGTAATACTGCGCTCTTCGGGTAAATACCAAGCTGCTCCTAATGATTGTCCACGAGGAACAATGGTTACTTTTACAAGTGGATGTGCATACTGTAACATCCAAGAGATGGTCGCATGTCCTGCTTCATGGAAAGCAATGGCTTTTTTCTCAACTTTTGTGATGATTTTGTTTTTCTTCTCGAGTCCACCAACGATGCGATCAACTGCATCTAAGAAATCTTGTTTTTCAACATGCTTCTTGTTGTGTCGAGCCGCAATTAACGCAGCTTCATTGCACAAATTAGCGATGTCTGCTCCAGAGAATCCTGGTGTTTGTTTTGACAAAAAGTCGATATCTAACCCTTCCACTAATTTCAATGGTTTTAAGTGAACTTGGAAGATTTCTTTACGCTCATTTAAATCAGGCATATCAACATAAATCTGACGATCAAAACGCCCTGCACGCATCAACGCAGCGTCCAAAACATCGGCACGGTTGGTTGCAGCTAAAATGATCACTCCAGAATTCGTTCCGAATCCATCCATTTCTGTCAATAACTGATTCAAGGTGTTTTCACGCTCATCATTGGAATTAAATCCATTGTTTTTTCCACGGGCACGTCCAATCGCATCAATCTCATCGATAAAGATAATGGAAGGCGCTTTTTCTTTCGCTTGACGGAATAAATCGCGCACCCTAGAAGCTCCAACACCTACGAACATCTCTACAAAATCAGAACCCGATAAAGAAAAGAAAGGAACTTTCGCCTCACCAGCAACGGCCTTCGCTAAAAGGGTTTTTCCGGTTCCCGGAGGACCAACGAGTAATGCTCCTTTAGGAATTTTCGCTCCTAATTCAGTGTATTTTTTTGGGTTTTTTAAGAACTCTACGATTTCGACAATCTCTTCTTTTGCCCCAACTAATCCTGCTACGTCTTTGAACGTAACATTCGTAGATTTCCCTTTTTCGTACACTTGAGCACGTGATTTTCCAATGTTGAAGATTTGGCCTCCGCCGCCTCCAGCTCCACCACCACCTGACATACGTCTCATCACGAACATCCAGATAATAATGATTAAAACAAATGGCAAAAGGTATCCGAGAATATCGCCAAGATAATTTACTTCCGTATCGTTTTGATAATCGTGGTATCCGCGGTCGTCAAGTGCTTTTTCAAAATTCGTTGGACTGCCAATGTTTTCAAGTTCAAACGTAACTTCTGTCGCTTTTCCTTTACGTGCCTTCAGCATCTTTTTCATTTTAGGAAAATCAAGTTTATTTGTTTGGTTGACATAAGCCACCCCTTGATTTTTTAATTGAAATTCTGCCTTGGATTGATTAATGATTTTCACATTTTTCACACCCTTGTTATCCACCAATTCCATTAATGTCTCTTTGTACTTGATGGTGGCAGAAGGACTTGAATTCATGAAAATATTGAATGAAATCAATGCAATCCCTAATGCCCCGTAGATCCAATAAATGGAAAATGGACTTTTCTTTTTTTCTTCTGACATAGCTAATTTCTAGTTTAAATTTGGGATGTCTGTGCGAACAGCATCCGACCATAAGTCCTCGATCTCAAAAAAGGACCGCGCATCTTTGTAAAAAATGTGTCCGACTACATTAATATAGTCTAACAGAACCCATTCACTATTTGTTTTACCTTCAATGTGCCAAGGTTTTTCTTTTAACTCTTTTCTCGTGAAACGTGTCACGGCATTTGAAATACCATCCACATGCGTACTAGACTCTCCACTACAAATAACGAAAAAATCGCATACTGCACTGGGTAAGTGTCTCAGATCCAGCACCGAAATGTCTTTCGCTTTGTTCTCTTGCATTCCTTCAACAATAGCTTGACACAATTGTTCTGATTCTGTAATTCCTGTCTTTTTTCGCATTTCAAATATTTAATACAAAACTACGTGATAAATTTTAATTTTACTGCTCCTTAAAAGCTGATATGATACCGATTGGAAAAGAAATTTACCACCTTGATTCCGTAGACTCTACTAACAATTTTGCTGCCAAATTAATTAACGACCAAATTTGTCAAAATGGTGCGGTAATTATGGCAGATGTACAAACGGCTGGAAAGGGTCAGATGGGAAATGCTTGGGAATCAGCTCCTGCTGCTAATCTTCTTTGCTCCTTCGCATGGAAGCCCGACAATCTGTCAGTAACCGATCAAAGTAAAATCAGTTGGATGCTTTGTTTAGCGATTCATAAATTACTTCTGCGTTTTGGAATAGATTCTTCGGTGAAATGGCCTAATGATGTATATGTAGGTTCTCAAAAAATAGCCGGTATCCTTATTGAAAACCAAATCGAAGGAAACCGCATTTCGTGGGTGATTGCTGGAATTGGATTAAACGTAAACCAAAGTCTCTTCGAAACACCAAATGCAACGAGTGTCAAATTGCAGATTAACGCGGAAATCCGCATTAAAACAGTCTTAAGTGAGTTAACGGATATTTTAAACGGTTATTTGCTCCATTGGAATTCTGTGGAATCCACCTTGAAATCAGATTTTGAGTCCTTGATGTATCTAAAAGATGTTAACGCCTTGTATGCCGATGCAAACGGAGAATTCGAAGGTGAAATAGTAGGTGTGCAAGATGATGGACGCTTGCTTGTTCAGGTACAAAATGAAATACGCTGTTATTCGTTAAAAGAAATTCAGTTTTGTTCGAAATGAGCTTTCAGTTGAATACTCATTTGTTCAAACAGTGATTTCAATGGTTTTTCAATGAGTACTTTCATGAATCCATTCACTTGTCCATCAAAAGTGACTTTACCGATACAAGATTCCCCTTCATTTTGCAGTGAAATCGATAAAGAAAAAGAAAATGGACTGCCTGCTCCAGAACGATAGCGAACAATTTGATCATTCTGTTCATCAAAAAGAAGATTAATTAAAATACCACCTTGCGCTTTGAAAGAACATTGTTCAGTCGTTGCTTGAAATTCAGAAATCTTGTCTTGAGGGAGCAAAAAAGAAATGTTTTGCGCGTCAGAGAGAAATGCACGAACGGATGTAATACTCGCTTGGACAGAAACCGAAGTGCTTTGAATGACCATTAGAATTCTATTGATTCCATGTATTTGGATTCTCGCGCCACTCATGAAGTGTTGCTAAATCTCCGTCATTAATGTAGTTTGTTTTAACTGCAACGTCAATTAATGTAGCGTAATCGGTGATGGTTTCAAATGGACATCCAACTTCCTTGAATGCTTGTTCTGCTTGAGAAAAACCATACGTAAACGTGGCTAGCAAACCCTTTACTAAAACTCCGCCTTGGCGCAATGCTTCTACAGCTTTTAAACTACTTCCGCCAGTGGAAATCAAATCTTCGATAACAACTACCTTTTGACCAGCTTCATAAGCTCCTTCGATTAAATTCTCCATTCCATGTCCTTTAGCTGCTGCACGAACATAAATGAAAGGTAATCCAAGTTCTTGTGCAACCAACGCACCTTGAGCAATTCCACCTGTGGCAACGCCTGCAATTAGATCTGGTTTTCCATATAAGTCTAATACGAGTTGAGCATAAGCTTGACGAATGTGTGTGCGTACTTCGGGAAAGCTTAACGTTACTCGGTTATCACAGTATATAGGAGACTTCCATCCGGAAGCCCACGTGAATGGTTTATTTGGTTGTAAACGAACAGCTTTCGTTTTCAATAATAATTCTGCTACCTTTAGCGCTTGTTCTTGATTTGATGCCATGCCGCAAAAATATAAAGTTTTCATGGATAAGCAGGTAATTCATTTTACTTCTAATCCAATATTTAATGTTGATATCGTTGAAAATGCGATGCCCTTGAATCTTTTAAGCTTGAAAGGGATGTTTAAAAATCAAGAAATACAAGCTGTAAATGCGCATCCTAAGTCAGAGTTAAAAACGTTTTTTAAAATGTTTAACAAGCTAAAAACTGCAGGTGGACTTGTTTTTCATCCTTCAAGTGATTCTTATTTATGGATAAAGCGATTAGGAGTTTGGGATCTACCTAAAGGAAAAATTGAATTGGGAGAAAGCTCAAAAGACGCTGCTATTCGCGAGATTTTGGAGGAGTGTGGTTTAAGCGGAAAACTTGAATTAAAACACCGAATTTGCTCAACATATCACGTATACGAGTTTAAAAACAAATCCATTTTAAAGAAAAACAATTGGTATTATTTAGAATATGAAGGTGATTTAGGAACGAAACCGCAAGTCGAGGAAAGCATCACAGAAGTTCAGTGGATTAAGAAAGAAAACTTCCATAATTGCTTAGCGCAAACGTATCCATCCATTCGAGAAGTGATTGACCATGCTTTTGAATCCTAATTTTATGTTAAATTTGATTTCTGAACAAAAATTCACCTTACCATTGTAAAATAAAAAATTAAAACCATGAAATACGCTTTACTTACTTTCGCTTTTCTTTTTGTTGGATTTGCACAAGCTCAAAAAGAAACAAAACCAACAAATGGCTTAAAATTTACAACCTTGGAAATCGTTCGCGAAAACATTCCATATGATTCGAAAGACATGTTTGTTTTTGATTTCAAAAACATTTCAAAAAAATCCATCACTGTGAGCAATGTTCAAACAAGCTGTGGATGCACTGCTGCCGAAAAACCAACTGAACCAATCAAAAAAGGTAAAAAAGGGTCAATTAAAGTGACATACGACACAAAAAGAGTAGGTGCTTTCACAAAAACAATTACTGTATTTTCTGATGGAGGCGAGCCAATTGTTTTAACGATTAAAGGTTCCGTTCTTACACCTTCTGACTCTCCCACGACAAACTAGTCAAGCTTTTCTATCTTTTTCTGGATTGCTCTGCTGAGATAATTGTTATCTTTGCAGCAAAGATTGTGTCATGGAATTAGGGAAAACGTACGAGCCGCAAAAAGCGGAAGATAAATGGTATAAACATTGGTTAGAGAAGGGGTATTTTCATTCTGTCCCTGACCATCGTGAGCCGTATACAATCGTAATCCCACCACCAAATGTTACAGGTGTCCTGCACATGGGGCACATGTTAAATAATACCATTCAAGATGTGCTTGTTCGAAGAGCAAGGATGCTTGGTAAAAATGCTTGCTGGGTTCCCGGAACAGACCATGCCTCTATTGCAACAGAAGCAAAAGTTGTTCAGAAACTTCGTCAAGAAGGAATAAAAAAATCAGATTTAACGAGAGAAGAGTTTCTTTCCCATGCCTTCGAATGGAAAGATAAACACGGCGGAATTATTCTAGAACAGTTAAAGAAATTAGGCGCTTCTTGTGATTGGGAACGCACACATTTCACGATGGACAAAGAGTATTCTGAGTCGGTTATTCATGTGTTTTTGGATTTGTATGCGAAAGGAAAAATTTACCGTGGTGTTCGCATGGTGAATTGGGATCCTGAGGCACTAACCGCAGTTTCAGACGAGGAAGTAAATTACAAGGAAGTCAATTCCCGTCTATTTTACGTACGTTACAAAATTACCGGAACGACAGACGAATGGGTAACAATCGCAACAACTCGTCCAGAAACGATCTTGGGTGATACAGCAATTTGTGTGAATCCAACTGATGAACGTTATAAAAAATTAATTGGAAAGCATGTTTCGGTTCCAATCATTAATCGTGAAATTCCAATTATAGCAGATGATTATGTAGACAAAGATTTTGGAACAGGATGTTTAAAAGTGACTCCTGCACATGATACAAATGACTACGAATTAGGAAGAAAGTACAACTTGCCTTCTATTGACTTATTTAATGACAACGGAACATTAAATGAGCATGGCGCGCATTATGCCGGCAAAGATCGTTTTGAAGTCCGCAAGGAGATTGAAAAAGAATTAGATGAAAAAGGGTATTTAGTTAAAACCGAAGACATCATCAATAAAGTTGGATTCTCTGAACGTACAAATGCGGTAATTGAACCCAAATTATCGATGCAATGGTTCGTTTCCATGAAGGAATTGGCGCAACCTGCATTGGATAATGTCATGAACGGAAACATTCAATTTCACCCGGATAAATTCAAAAATACCTACCGTCACTGGATGGAAAATGTGAAGGATTGGTGTATTTCTCGTCAACTTTGGTGGGGACACAGAATCCCAGCTTGGTATTTCGGTAACCGTCCAGATGATTTCGTGGTAGCGAAAACGAAGGAGGAAGCACTTATGCTTGCGTGTGAAAAAGCAGGAAGAGAAATTCTCGAATCTGAATTGAATCAGGATGAAGATGTACTCGATACTTGGTTTTCAAGTTGGTTGTGGCCAATATCTGTGTTCAATGGTTTAACCCGTCCTGGAAACGAAGAAATCAAGTATTATTATCCAACAAATGATTTAGTGACAGCACCAGAAATCATGTTTTTCTGGGTAGCACGTATGGTAATTGCTGGATATGAATACTTAGGAGATTTACCGTTTAAGAATGTGTATTACACAGGGATAGTTCGAGATAAACTTGGACGTAAAATGTCGAAATCCCTAGGGAATTCCCCTGATCCAATTGAATTAATTGAGAAATTCGGTGCGGACGGTGTAAGGGTTGGAATTTTAATTTCCTCTCCTGCTGGTAATGACCTTCCATTTGATTCTTCACAATGCGAACAAGGAAGAAATTTCACCAATAAAGTGTGGAATGCCTATCGCTTGGTTTCTGCATGGGAAGTGAAGGATATTGAGCAACCTCTTTCTTCGAAAGTTGCCATCAAATGGTTTGAAAGCCGTTTCCAAAAGGTATTGATTGAAATCAATGATCAATTCGATAAATTCAGGATTTCAGATGCCCTAATGGCGATTTATAAGTTGGTTTGGGATGATTTCTGTTCATGGTATTTAGAAATGATTAAACCAGGATACGAACAACCGATTGATCATCAAACGTTAGAGAAAACAACTTTTTTCTTTGAAGAATTATTAAAAGTCATGCATCCATTTACACCATTTGTTTCGGAAGAGTTATGGCATGCATTAAACGAACGTAAGGATGGCGAAGATATCGTTATAGCAGAATGGCCAAAAGTGAAGGAGATTGATGAGCAAGTATTAATCGGATTTGAAAAGGCCGAAAAAATCATTTCTCATATTCGAACAATTCGAAAAAATAACAATATCGCTAACAAGGTAAAGTTAGAAATGTATGTTCGAGCTGATGTTAACACACAAACAGATTTTGATGCAGTAATTTCAAAAATGGGCAACCTTTCTGTTTTTGAATATGTTGCAGACAAAATTCAGCAAGCAAATTCTTTCATCGTAGAAGGTGTTGAGTACTTTATCCCATTTGGTGACACTGTTGATGTAGATGCGGAAATCAAGAAAATGGAGGAGGAGTTGACTTACACAAAAGGCTTTTTGAGAAGTGTTCAATCTAAATTATCCAACGAAAGATTTGTGTCCGGAGCTCCCGCTCAAGTTTTGGAGTTAGAGCGTAAAAAAGAAGCAGATGCGCTCGGTAAAATTCAATTGATAGAAGAGAAGTTGATATCTCTGAAGGGATAGGATTAGATAAATCTAAAATCGACGCGCCTATTTTTTTGTTTGCCTGCATCGGTGTCATTTTTGCCGGCAGGTTCTTTTTCCCCTTTAAAGTCAATTTCCACCCGAGAAGGAGGTAGTCCATGTGTTTCGAAAAAATACACTAATGCAGCTGCTCTTCGTTTGGATAAGTCAATGTTGTAAGCATCTGAACCATCTGAGTCCGTATGCCCAGTAATGAGTATCCGCAAGTCCGAATGACTTTTTACCATGCGTATCATTTCAATTAAATATGCTTCATATTGCGCTAGGATAATGTCCTTGTCGTAATCGAAATAAATGGGTTCAAATTTAAAGGCCTTCAATTCTTCTTTGCGTTTTTCCGGAGAGGATAAGCCATCTTTTAGGTCTTGTTGAAATTTTGCCAATTGGTTGATGGGTAGAATATTAGGAGTGTTTTCTAAAATATTAAAGGACGCTCTATAAAGTGTTAAGGTTGACTTCCCGCCCTTACTCTTACCTAGTAAGTAGTCTTTTTTTTCATCGTATTCGAAGATAAATTGTTGTTTGTCGGCAATAAGTGCATTTTTTGTTTTTTGTACGATTGTAACTTCATTGATTTCAATAAGCTTATTCTCAAGTACTTTGCCATTGATCGAATATATGTAATACTGACTAGCAGCTCCATCTTCATGTCGAATTTTCCCATCAATCATTCCTTTCACGATATTCAACTCTAGGTAAAACCATGTGGCAGAAGAGTTTATGGGATTTAATGAGTCGACCATTGAGCAAATTCCTTGCCATGTCCCAGATACCTTTTGTCCGATGGACAAATTGGTCATTAAAATGAAAATAAGCGTAAAGATGGTTTTCATTCTTTTTTATTCGTAAAAAATCAAAAAATGTTCCACAAATTTGAACTATCTATCAGTTGAGCTGTTTTAAATGAAACATCATTTATGAAAATCCTCTTTTTACTCATTTCAATCATTACCCTAATGAATCCCTCAGAAAAAGAAAACATCTATCAATTTAAGGTGAAAGATATACACGGTGAGTCCTTTGATTTCTCCAATTTAAAAGGGAAAAAAATCATGATTGTCAATACGGCTTCAAAG
>CAIRMS010000112.1 GCA_903879765.1 uncultured Flavobacteriales bacterium | reverse complement strand
GCCATTCAATACACGAAATCAAAGATTTAGATTTGAGAAAAGACAACATTTGACCTATTTTTACGTCTAGTTAAGCACATGAAGAATCTCTACCTTATTATTTCCTTTTTCATGATCACGAATAGTTATGCTTCGCATATTATTGGTGGAGATATCTATTATGATTATCTAGGAAATAATCAGTATCGTTTTTTCATTACCTTATACCGTGACTGCAATTCAACGGGGGCTCAATACGATGACCCACTCGCTTTAACAATATACAAAGCAAACAATGTATTTTTCCAAAACATTCTTGTTCCTTTTCCTGGTAGTGTTATTTTGCCGATTAATTTTAATAATCCCTGTGCCACGCCACCTACGAATATATGTGTTGAACGTGCTATTTATACAACAGTTGTCACATTGCCACCCACTCCGGGAGGATATGACGTCTCTTATCAGCGTTGTTGTAGAGGACCAAACATCACCAATTTGTTGTTTCCTGACGATACTGGCATCACATTGACTACACATGTACCAGGTTCTGACACTGGATTCACAGCAAATAGTAGCCCGCGTTTCACGAATTATCCGCCTGTTTTACTTTGCAACAATGATGAACTCGTTTTTAACCATGTTGCGACCGATCCAGATGGTGATCAATTAGTCTATTCATTGGTAACTCCTTGGTCCGGAGCAAGCTCAACGAATCCACAACCCACCCAAGCACCGGCACCTCCTTATTTTCCCGTGCAATGGAATGGCGGTACGTTTAACGCTACGCAACCACTTGGAGCAGGTTCATCCACTGTTATAGATCCCACTACAGGTGTTTTGATTGTCAATCCAAACATGATTGGCTTATTCGTTGTAGGAGTTTGTGTCAAGGAATATAGAAATGGTGTGTTAGTTGGTCAAACAATACGGGATTTCTTATTTCGTGTCTTTGATTGTAACATCGTCATGCAAGCCTTATTGCCACTTCAAACGCAACTTCCAACATTCGTATCTTACTGTCAAGGACTGAATGTTCAATTTGTGAATAATTCGTACGGTGGAACTTCTTATGCGTGGAACTTTGGTGTGCCAAATATCACGACGGATGTGAGTTCTCAGTTTGCGCCGAATTATACTTTTTCATCTCCAGGGAATTACAATGTTCAGCTAATTGTAAACCCAGGAATGCCATGTACCGACACAGCGTATATGAACGTAATTGTCAACAATCCACTGAGTGTTTCTTGGTCGTCCCAAGATTCTTTGTGTATTCTTGGAAATAATTTTGATTTTATCGCGAACGTTTCCAATCCTGCTGCAAGTCTTAATTGGGTATTGGATCCAAGTGCAAGTCAAACATCTGGTTCAGGAAATTCCGTTTTCAATGTTTCTTTTTCCACGCCGGGTTATCACACAGTAGAAGTCATTGCGGATGATGGATTCTGTCAATTAAGTTACGTCGATTCTGTCTTTATTTTCGATCTTCCAACGAGTATTATTTCTGTTCCACCCTTGATTGAGTGTCTTGGTTTCACTGTTCCATTTGGGAACAATTCTAGTTCGGCAATTAATTATTTGTGGGATTTCAGTTTAGGAGCGAATAGTGTTGGGCAAAGCAATGCAACGGCACCAACCTTCACCTTTCCAGCTCCGGGATTATACACGGTCCAATTAATTGCAAGCTCTTTTTCAACGTGCTCTGATACATCTGAAGTTCAAGTCACTATTAAGGAACCCTTAACTATGTCCATTAGTCACTCCGATTCCTTGTGTATCGATGAGACGTTTGATTTCACGGCCACAGTTTCTGGTCCAAGTAATGCTACTTTTTACTGGGACTTTGGTACGCAAGCCAATCCAAATACATCCACGAATTTAAGTGTTCAGGGTGTAAGTTACGCTCAGTCGGGAAGTATGCCGGTTTATTTTATTGGTCAATACGACAATTGCATTGATACAGTTAATTCGGCCGTCCGAATCTTTGGACATGCTACCAATGATTTCATGTTTATCAATACGCTACAATGTGCTCCTTCGCTTGCCCAATTTGTGAATTTAAGTCAATCGGATGTCCCTACACAATATTTTTGGGACTTCGGGGATGGCAATACATCTACCGCTGTAAATCCAAATCATATTTACCTTAGCCCGGGAAATTATAGTGTTGGTTTAACCTTGAATCAGCTGTACGGATGTATGGATACAATTTATTTGATGAAACAAGACCTTGTTACCGTAAATCCATCTCCAACTGCAGGATTCTCGGTTAATCCAGAAAAGGTTGATGTTTGTCAAAATACAGTATCCTTCATGGATCAGTCTAGTGGAGCAACAAATTACCAGTACTTTTTTGACAACAAGGAATATACATCTAACCTAGCAAATTTCAGTCATGACTATGTAAATTCAGGTTCGGATTATCCGATTCAGGTTGTGTCCAATCAATTTGGATGTCGAGATACAGCGCGAAGAACAGTGATGGTTGAGCCTTTTTCTATCTACATACCAAACACGTTCATTCCTGACCAGAACAATCGAAACGAATTGTTTATTCCCGTTACTGATTTTGATGTTGTAGCTTGGGAGTTTAGTATTTACAATCGTTGGGGAGAATTAATTTTTCAAACGAATGATCCAAAGCAGGCGTGGGATGGCCAATTTAATGGGGTGATGTGTCAAGATGGTTTGTATAGCTATAAACTAAAGTTCCGTTCCTGTGACAAACCATATATCTGGCAGCAAGTAGATGGATTTGTTACCTTGATTCGGTAGTTAGTGGTTATTAAATTAAACATGGGAAAACATTACATAATTTATTTCTTAATTACGCTAATGTGCTGGTCTTGTGACAGCCGAGACAATAAATCAGAAATAGTTTGTACAGTTAGCAGCTGTGATGGCATTTACATCGGTCCAGAGTTCCAATATTCGTCTGACATCGCTCATCAATTCTCAAACAAAATGTGTGATAGTGTTGGAGATAAATTAAAGGCACTATATAAAAATGGCAAATATTCTAAAGTTGATTTTTCGAAAATCATAATGACTACTGAAGGAATGGGGTCTGGAAAAGTAATTTATAAGATAACCATTCCATTTACAAGAGTTAAAGAAAAGTGTCAAGCATATACATCCTTTGACCATGTTGGTGGATGGAATCACGAGCCAGCATTATCTGGAAGAAAAGCACAATTAAAGAGTGCTTTGATGAAAAGTGAAACCCTTGATATTAGTCATTTACTGCATACAAAAGAAGGTCTGCAAGAATACTGGATCCAATGGAAAAACAAAGATCTCCAGTCTGAATGTGGAAAATTAACAACCACTAACAGCGAATAATCGCCATAAAAACGACTGTTATTCGCAAACCGTTATTTTCGAAGAACGAAATTTTGACCTAAGTATACTTTTCTCACCTGTTCATCGGAAGCTAATTCTTCCGCTGTTCCTGACTTCAAAATACTTCCTTCAAAGAGTAAATAGGCTCGGTCGGTGATTGAAAGTGTTTCTTGAACATTATGGTCTGTGATCAGAATCCCAATATTCCGTTTCTTAAGTTCTGAGATAATGCTTTGGATGTCTTCCACTGCAATTGGATCTACACCTGCGAATGGTTCATCCAACAGGACAAATTTTGGATTCGTTGCTAAGGCTCTGGCAATTTCCGTTCTTCTTTTTTCCCCTCCCGACAAACGGTTCCCAAGGTTTTTACGAACATGAGTTAGACTAAACTCTTCCAGTAATTGTTCAAGTTTTTCATTCCGTTCATCTTTGGACATATGCGTCATTTCCAGAATCGCCATGATATTATCTTCAACGCTTAACTTACGAAAAACAGACACTTCTTGTGGGAGGTAACCGATCCCCATTTGTGCACGTTTATACATGGGTAGTTTTGTGATTTCAATGTCATCTAAAAAGACGGAGCCTTCATCCGGACGAACCAATCCGACCATCATATAGAAGGATGTCGTTTTTCCAGCGCCGTTTGGACCCAATAAGCCAACGATTTCACCTTGATTCACTTCAACAGAAACCCCATTTACTACAGGTCGTCCTTTGTAAGTTTTACGAATATGTTCAGTGTACAATTTCACGTTACGAAGGTATTAAAAATTCAAGGCATAGCGCGCACGTATTCCAAATGGACTTTGTCCAGGAATTGGGTGAGTCATTCGCCAAACTAAGTCAACGCGAATTACCTTTAATATGTTTTCGATTCCAACAGATGTTTCCATGTAAGGAATGCCATTAAATCGCTTGACGAAATCTGGGATTAACATGGCTTGTTCGTGTTTTTGACTGATGTCACCATAGAGTATTCTTCCTGTGGACACAAGGCGTAAATTTAATTTTTTCACCAAAGGAATTCGGTCAAAAAACAAGCCTTCCCAATGATTTTCAATAAATCCCGTAATGTATTTGTCACTGATAAATTCCATGAAATTCAACTTATTAAAGGTGCTTGTCAGTAACCATAAAGATTGATTCCCTTCATGAACCTTCAGGAAAGGATAGGCTGTAGTTCCGAATATGTATCCCGCTGTTACGCCATAACGCATTCGCCCCAAGACACCCAATTGCGTATTATGTTCCATCTGAAATTCTAAACGCTGGTAATTGTATTCACTACCAAAGATATTTTTCATTCCGATGATTGCCTGAATAGAAAAAATGGGATAGGCCGATCGGACAGTGGTTCGGTCAAAATAACCTGAAATAAACTCTTCGTCTTTGGTCCACCTAACGCGTCCAATGAATTCAAATGTTTTAATGTTTGAGACATTGACAGTATCGAAATTGAGTACACGTTGGTAATTAGCTAAACCGAGAGGAGTGTAACTTTTCCATTCGAATCCACCATACAAGATGAGGTCTTTTTTGATGTCTTTTTCAAGATTCAACACAATTTTATTGACAAAAGTTAATTTATCAAAAGGTGCGGTATTAAATACAGTAGCGAAAGTACTTCCCATGGAAGCTGCTGTGGGTGATTGACCGATTTGTTCAATATCATAGGAGTAGATTCCCGTGAGCATACCACGTTTTTTCGGTGTGATATTGTAACGTATTTTACCGGCATATTTAAATTTATCGTCTCCAAAACCATAGGCAACGCGACCACCAAGTTCAAGTCTTTTAGAAAAATCATTGGAAGTCCTTAAGGCCAATGCAACTCGGTAATTCTCTACTGGGTTTATACTGATTAATGATGTCGCATTTCCAAGTTCAATTTTATTGAATTGAAAATAGCCAGTTGTTCCAAAGTAGATTAATTTTTTCATCGATTTGTAAAAGCTTGTTTTACTGAGTGAGTCGACCATCTCCTCGATGTGTTTTTCTTGAACATTTAATGTGATAGGACGATTTTTCTGCCAATAATCAACATTCCTAATTTTCGCGCTATCACTGAATTCAACCGAATTGGCAGTGTAAAATGCGTTTTCCTTTACTTGATTGATGATAAAATCACTTCGTTTGCTGTATTTGCGTCCAAACATTCCCGGCAGTTTAGATTCCTCCGTTAATCTAAATTCTAAAATCAGACGTTCTTCCGTTAACATCCATACTTCATTTTGAACTTGATCGAAAAAGTGTTCAAAGTAAAAATTTTGAATGTAATTTAGGTTGGCATCTAGATCG
>CAIRMS010000111.1 GCA_903879765.1 uncultured Flavobacteriales bacterium | reverse complement strand
GCTGTTTTAATGTCGGTGTATTCAAATAGAGCTCGATTTTTTTTAATGAAGTCCCAATATGACTTTCCAATTACTTGATTGATTTCAAAAGTATAAGTTCTGCTTTTTTGTCCATCTGTCCATTTACCCGATGCTTTTTTGAATTCAGGTTCAAGTTGTCCATTGAAGTAACCTGTAATGCTGTCTGATTTATCGCGTTCAATTAAGTAAAATGAATTGTTCGCATTTAATTTTCCGACCAATTTTAGTGAACCCCAATTCGGATTGTAGTAATATGAACCTACCATTGTCGAGTCATGGAGAACTAAAAAATTCAGATTTATTTCGAGTCGTTTGTTCTGGTCTGTCAGAATGTAACCTTCGTAAACGTATGTGTCACAACATTTCTTCTCTTGCCCAAATGAGGTCAAAATAGTAAAAAGTCCGATTAATATTGTCAATATGTTTTTCATTGTGTTTGTCGTCATAGCCTTGCCACTAACGTTTTGGCGCTTGGCGAAGAAGCGGATTTCGAAGCACAAAACTGTCTGCCAGCACTGAACTTGATACGAAGCACAAAGCACAAAGCTTCAATTAAGCACTGAACCCGCTTTTTTGCCAAACGCCTGTTATAGCCAGTTATTCTATTCACCATTTCTGTCCGATATGAATTGTCAAAAATAACGTCGTCAAAAATGCAAATAATGCTAAAAATACGTCAAGCCACGAACGTTGATTCGTCCCCATGTCCCAGCGAGTTGCAATAATTATTGGTCGTTTGTTAAATTGAATACTAATGAGGTCAACAAGTTTGAAAAGCACCAAGTAAATGAAAAAAGAGAACCAAAATTCTTGTCCATTAAGGTCTTGTCCGTTAAATATGTTTGTCAACGGAATAATTGTCAAGCCTGCTGCTATAAACAAAAGAAGAAAATACAATTTCAGGTTTTTCTGGTAGCGTCTATATGTCTTATATTTTTGACTACGGCTCCACCCAAATGTCAATTCCCCAAATGTAATTACGAATAATATTGTCATGTTTTGCTGTCCATAATTGGCTATAACGTTTTGCAGCTACCCGAAGGTGGCGATTTCGGAGCACTTCACTGTCAACCAAGCAGAAACTTTGATAGAAGCACAAAGCTTGATTTAACCACTGAACCGCCACTTTTGGATAGGTGCTGTTATGCCCAGTTTTTCTTATTCTTCCCATAGTTCAGAGTTTGAAATTGTCCATTTGTCATCAACTTTTTTAAACATATAACTTGTTGTCAGTCCTTCTCCTACATATGAAAGTTGAAGTCTCACAGAGGTTAGTCCGCAAACCCAGTCACCAAGCACAAAATAAAACTTGATTTGCTGTTTCTTAATTTCTTCTTCGGTCATTATTTTTATTTGTCTGCCGAATTTTTTCACTCCTGTCAGATTGTTGTGTTTAGTGTCACCAAAGTATTGGATTATAATCTGTTTTCTTGTAATGTCTGTGTCAATGTGAAAGTATTGTTGAAGTTTTGGAAGGTCAAGAGCAAGTTGAAATATTTCTTTAAAGTCCGTTGGTGTTAATTCCTTCGTTTTGTCTCCGTGGAAAAATTCCCATAAGTCACTAAATGCAATTTCATTTTGTTTTTCACTTACTGCTCCTGTAGCAATTTTCTTTTCGTTGTCAGCGGTCAACCAATAGTCTCCACAGTTGGAGATTGCATATTCCGAGGGATTTTCTTTTGAGTCTTGTTCAAATGCAATTACATAGTAATTGTCAATCTTGAATATGCTCAAATAAGGTCTACATAAATTGCCGTTGTCTCCCCAAACAGTAACTGTTTTTCTTGTTTCCTGTCCGTAATAAACTTTTACTATTTCAACTTCCATTGACATTGGTGTCGGCTTGTCGTAAATGTTTTTTAAGGTCAAGTAACTGTTTACCTTAACAAGTGCAACAAGATTTGATTTGGGTGCAACTGTTAAAAAATTTCCTTGAGATTCACAGTCGCAAGCAAAAGTCAGACTGGTTAGAGTCAGAAAAAACAAAGTCAAAATTGTTGTCAGTTGTTTCATTGTTGTGTCGTTCTAAAATTGGGCATAACTCGATTATTTACGAAACTATCACAATCGCATAGGAATTGCAAAATAATTATAGATTACTGATTTTCTGACATTTGCGAAAATTGCAAATTGCGTATTCACGATTTTATAAAGCACCCAATTACTTCGTTATTCCTTCAATTCAGATGATAGGTGTTTCAATCTGTGCCAGTTTTCTGTGCCATGTTTTCATCAAAAATCCCATAAAATCCTGAATTATTGAACAACAATAATATTGACTATCAATTACTTACAAAATATACCGCAATATTCATAAACCTGAGGTCATATTATTGAATTGAAGGCCAAAGTGTTTTCAATTCATAGTAGACGAGACAAATTTGATGTTGTAGAATGGTGGCTCCATATTATATATTGAGTAAGCTTACTTATCGGCAATTGAAGTTTTTACATCAAACCCTATTATCTTTGAAGAGTTATGAGTTTGCTTTTTGGATTTGAAACATTTCTCCCAAACGAAATTGGAGAAAAAGAGTTTGCCAAATTAGATTTTGAGGTTAACAAATTGGAAGAAATGTTAAGACCACTTGTTTTAGAATTAGAACAAAAGAAATCAAAGCGAGATACATTAGCTCTGGTTTTTAATCCTCACATCATCATATCAGAGGTCAACACGCCCAGTATGGGACACAGTTATCTTGGCAAGATTAGAATTCCTGCCAACTCCATTTACAATACACAGGACAAGCCCAAGTTCCTAAATTTCAGTTTAGGTAAGGTTTCACTTTACACAGGCAAGGATGACCCAAATTTGTTATTACTAGCCAAAGAGAAGGCGAAAGATGTCGTTAGGAGAAAAATATTTAAACTTTATTAATAACTCTCTTGCATTAATAAAAGTTATTATCTAGGTTTGCACCAT
>CAIRMS010000110.1 GCA_903879765.1 uncultured Flavobacteriales bacterium | reverse complement strand
CATCAGATTCCGTTAAAATCACTTTAAATGCTTCAATTGCAGCCGTAAGTTTTTGTTTGGCCAACGTTTCGTTCGTTGTCAACGTTTTCAGTCCAATGGTTGCGTTGTTGTATGCTTCCATTACATCTGCGTGTGCATCATTTTTAGATTTAACATAGTCCAAAGAAGTCGCACGTGTCGTTACTTCATAACCAATACGGTCGTTCACCAAATGATTAATGAATTTCAAGTTTTCTTTTAATAAGTTTTCTTCTGTGGACTTAACCAACATGGAAAAATCAGAAGATGGTGCTGTTTTTGAAGAAGTTGATTTGTACGTTTTAAATGCTGAAAGTTCAGCTGGTGCAACATAGAAAATTTCTTGATTATTGATTCCAGATACACGAACTGACATTGGCATGCGGTAAGTGAATTCGATCCAATAGTAAGTCACTTTGTACGTTGTTCTTACGCCATCTTTTACTGAAACTTCATCTTTCGCTTCCGACTTAATAGTTGGTTGAGAATGCTCGAATCCTTCAATATTTACTGCGTAAGAAAGTGCATTAACCTGTGCTTTCGTAAATCCGTCCATCACTAAATAGGTCGCAGCTAACGAAGGATAATCGTAACTTGATTTCAATACTGGTTGAGAAATCGTTCTACGGTAAGGTTGAGCAACGTAATCTTTCACTGGTTTAGTGTTTTCGTTCAACAACTGTTTTTCGATTACTTTCGTTGCAGTTGATTTCGCATTGTATACTTCCATTTCTTTCGCGAATTTATCATCTGCTGCTTTTACTTTAGCAGGATAATCAGCAAGTTCACGTTGGTAATCAGCTTCCGCTCGCGCCTTGTCAGCTTCGAATTGCGCCATTAATTTAGCGTTCTCCCCTTCCGCAGAAGACGTAATCACTGAGTAGTAATTATCCACTTTCGGTTGAATTGGATTCGTTGGTAACTTCACATACGTATACGTAATGTCTTCTGATTTAACTGATTGACCATAAACAAGGCCAATAAAACTGGTTAAAATAAGGGATAATGTTAATTTCATTTGTTTTACTTTATTAAATTATTCGTCTCAAGGACGATGCAAATATAGAAAGGATGCTTTAAAAAGAAAAATGAGCAACTAAATGCGAAAAACTTCTGTTTAAGTAAATTCAGTTGCGATTTTCGCAACTATTCAATTTTAACTTTCACAATTCAATAATTGTAGGATTAAAAAAAAGTATATTTTTGAAAAGGAAAATAACCTAGAAAACAACGATATATAAACAAGTACATGCCTCATATTCAAAAAAATCCACACTTAATTTCTGGTTTTAGAAAATCCTGGACTGAAACACAAATTAAGTTGGGCTTATTGGTTTTTCTATTTAAACGCTATAAAAACCCTCTTACCTTTTTCAAGGTTTTGAAAGGAATCGCAGCTTTTAAGTCGAGATTCACCATTGGACAAAAAATCCCGAAATTAGCCATGGTAGATGGAAAAGTTTACATGAACTGCAATGTGAGTGGATTCCCCTCCCCCTTTTTCTTCAACCCCATGGAAATGGAAGCGCGAAAAACATTGAACTTACCAAATACACTTTTAGAACAACAATCCGCCGTTCAAATTGCCTTCACAAAAAAATGTCCGTTGAACTGCGAGCATTGTTTCGAAGGAGACATTTTGAATCAAAAAGAAACGCTCACCCTTGAAGACCTCCAAAAAATCATTTCAAAACTTCAAAGTGCTGGTATTCCAATGATACAATTTGCTGGCGGCGAACCCATGAATCGTCTCGCGGATCTGTTAATCTTATTGAAAACGGCAAAAAAAACATCTGATTTCGCCATTTATACATCAGGATACAAGTTGACACAGGAAAACGCAAGGGCGCTAAAAGAGGCTGGACTCACATCCGTCTTATTAAGTATTGATCATTATCTTCCGGATAAGCACAATGCCTTTCGAAGAAACGATAAAGTATTTGCTTGGGCCATGGAAGCCGCGAAGAGCGCTGTGGATGCAAAATTAGTCTTGACGTTTATCGTTTGCGTGACACGTGAATTTTGCACCAGAGAAAACTTATTAAACTACATGAAGTTTGCGAATGAGAATGGAGCGGCTTTCGTTGAGTTTTTAGAGCCGAGATCTGTTGGAAATTACAAAGGAAAAGACGTCATGCTCCGGCCTTTTGAACTGGATATTCTTGATGATTTTTTCCTTGAAGTAAACACAAAAAAAGAACACAAAGATTTACCTATACTTGTATATCCTGGATATCAACAACGTACCATCGGTTGCGCAGGCGGTGGATCAAAATACCTTTATATTGATACGGATGGCTACATCAATGCTTGTCCATATTGCCGAAATAAAAAAACACACATTTTAGATGACACACATGAACAGTCGATTGCAGAAATGCGACAAGAAGGGTGTGAAATTGTCGATAAACTAGCTTAATGTAAAATTAAAACCAAAAAATATGAAATTTATTAGAACCAAAACATTCATAAAAACCATATGCCTTCTATGGTTAACAGGAATTATTTCTAGTTGTGGAACATATTATGAATTGAGTGCAGTTCATTATTCGATGGAAAAAAGATTGTTTAATGAACTTAACAAAGAAAATACAATTGTATTTGTGCATGTATCGAATGAAATGTTTCAATTAAAAGAT
>CAIRMS010000109.1 GCA_903879765.1 uncultured Flavobacteriales bacterium | reverse complement strand
ATCTTCGGCATTCGGACCAATTGCAAGAACACTTAAAGCGTGTGACCTTGTAAATGAAACAAGTAAAGTTGTTATTGAGAAACCGTTGGGATATAGTTTAGAGTCCTCCAATGCCATCAACGACGAAATCACTCAAGCGTTTGACGAACATCAAATCTACCGCATTGATCATTACTTAGGAAAGGAAACCGTTCAAAATTTAATGGTCTTGCGCTTTGCAAATAATTTATTTGAACGCGCTTGGAATTCCGAAAACATTGACAGCATACAAATTACTGTTGCTGAAAGTTTAGGGGTTGAAAAACGTGCTTCCTATTATGATAATTCGGGTGCATTATTGGACATGGTACAAAATCACTTGCTCCAATTACTTTGTCTAGTGGCGATGGAACCTCCTGTTTCTTTGGAAGCGGATGAAGTTCGAAATGAAAAACTAAAAGTTCTTCGTGCTCTACGCCCACTCAATAAAAAAACAGTACAAACAGATACGGTAAAAGGACAATATACGCGAGGTAAAATCAATGGCGTTCAAGTAAGTTCTTATTTGGAGGACATCGAAAAATACGAATCCAAAACGGAGACTTTTGTTGCGATGAAAGCCTATGTGGATAATTGGAGATGGAAAAACGTTCCTTTCTATTTGAGAACTGGAAAAAGAATGATCAAACGTTATTCCGAAATTGTGATCAATTTCAAAGAGGTTCGACACAACATTTTCCCTTCGAAAGAAAAATTAAACAACAATAAATTAATTATCCGCCTTCAACCAGAAGAACGCATTGAACTCATTCAAATGACGAAAATCCCTGGTCCTGGTGGATACCGTTACAAGCCTATCGCTTTAAAATTAGACTATGTCGACTCGTTCAAAGAACGTTTCCCTGATGCCTATGAGCGATTAATCATCGATGTTATTCGTGGAAATCAAACACTATTCATGCGTCAGGATGAATTACAGGCAGCTTGGACTTACATTGAATCCATTACTAATTCTTGGAAATCGAGTAACATGACGAATGTACTTTACGAAGCCGGAACTTGGGGTCCTGGCGATTTGATTTTAGATGAAAATGAATCTTGGATAACAAAGTCATGGAGAGATTAATTTCATTTGAATCAAAAGCACTACTTGAAGTAGAATTAGCAAGTCAAATTGCAGGTATTCTTCGTTCCGAAATTTCAGAAAAAGGAATGGCGACACTATTGCTTTCTGGTGGAAGTACACCAAAGAATTTATATCAAAAATTGAGTGAAATTGACTTGGATTGGTCAAAAGTTCATGTTGGACTTGTCGACGAACGCTTTGTTCCACAGGATAGTCCATATTCGAATGAAACACTCATTCGTGAAAGTTTGCTTCAAAACTTAGCCACCACTGCAACTATGCATCCTATGGTGATTAATGCAGCGGATTACGCTGAAAACTTGAAACTTGCAACGAAAGAAAATGGCGTTTTTGAAAACCCCGATGTCATTGTACTTGGAATGGGAGATGATGGGCATACCGCTTCTTTATTTCCAAATGATTCTTCTTCCGAAGACGCCACTCATTCAAATGACTTGTTAGCGAACACAAACGCACCGAACGAACCTACTCAACGCATTACATTTTGTGGTCAAATTTTAATGAAAGGAAACCATAACTTTTTAATGATCACCGGAGCGCGTAAGTTGAATGTGCTCAAAGAAAGCAAGGAAAGAAATTACCCGATACATCATTTTATTCCCTTTTTAGAAGGAATCTACTACACAGAAAATGCCTAAACTATGAATGCGAAAGTTTTAGAGATTACACAACGAATTATTGAAAGAAGCCGTGAAAGTAGGGCTACTTATTTGACCCAGATGAAAAGTGCACATCAGGAAGGTGTCACTCGTCAAGCAATGAGCTGTGGAAATCTAGCCCACGCTTTTGCTGCTTGTGACACACATGACAAAACAGAATTGGCCCAAAATCGTTTGCCGAATTT
>CAIRMS010000108.1 GCA_903879765.1 uncultured Flavobacteriales bacterium | reverse complement strand
TGTCTCCGTTTAAGGCCGCTTCTAAGTATTCTTCGTTTTCTTCTTTCATTAAATCAAAACGCAACTGAACTTCCTTTTCCGTTAGGTCCGATTTCAAGGCGTAATGATTTTCAATTCCGAATGAAGTATGAAATGTTTCAACTGCTCCAATTATTTCTTTAAATTCCATTTTTAACTTTTTAAAAGTTCAATAGTTTTCTCATTCCTTCTGCAACTTTTGCTGCATTTGGTAAAAGTTCTGCCTCCAACGCACCATTCAGCGGAATTGCTGGCGTGTCAACCGCGGCAACGATTTCAATTGGTGCATCCAAATAGGTAAAATGAGAGCGTTGCAATCTTCCGGCTAATCCCTGAGTAAAAGTGCATTCAATAGATTCTTCTGTAACAAGGAGGATTTTTCCATGTCGCTCACATAATTCACCCATTGCCTCCATGTCAAGCGGATTGATGCTTCGAAGATCTAAGATTTCAACTTGTCCTTCAAAGGAAGCCGCAGCTTCAATGCTCCAATACACTCCCCTACCGTACGTAATGACCCCTATTGACTCACCAGCCAAACGTTTTTCATCTGATGCAGTTTGAACAATCCGTGCTTTTCCAATTGGAATCATGTAATCTTCGCTTGGTTCAATGGACATTGCTCCTTCCGTACCAGGAATCTTAGACCAATACAAGCCTTTGTGTTCCAATATGACTACCGGATTCGGGTCATAATATGCTGCTTTTAACAGTCCTTTTAAATCTGCTCCAGTTGATGGATAGACTACTTTTATTCCGCGAATATTTGCCAGAACAGATTCCACACTTGATGAATGGTATGGTCCACCAGAGCCATATGCTCCGATTGGAACGCGAATTACAGCGCTGACCGGCCATTTTCCGTTGGATAAATAATATGAACGAGAAACTTCTGTAAACAACTGATTTAATCCTGGCCAAATGTAATCGGCGAATTGTACCTCGACAAATGGTTTAAGTCCAACAGCGGACATACCAACGGTGGATCCAATGATAAAAGCCTCTTGAATCGGTGTGTTAAAAACTCGGTCATCACCAAAGGTTTGTGCTAAGGTTGCTGCTTCGCGAAAAACTCCGCCCAAGCGTCCACCGACATCTTGACCATAAAGCAAAGCTTCTGGATGTTTCGACATAATTTCACGCACCGCAAAAAGCGCTGAATCGACCATGACTGTTTTTTTCTTTCCACTTGGTTCTCTCTCTCCAACCTCTTCTGTTACAGGAGTTGGTGCGAAAATAAAATCAGTCACACTTTCTATGGATGGATCTTCCGCGCTCAATGCTTTTTCGTAAGCTCCGTCAATTTCTTTGCGAACTGCAGATTCCATGTTAATCACTTCAGCCAAACTGTATCCTAAATCTTGCACAGCTTGTTTCAGTTTTGGATAAGGATCGCTTTTCGCTGCCTCTTCCAAATCATCACGGTACCATTCTTTACGTACTCCCGATGTATGGTGTCCAAGTAAGGGAACTTTTGCATGAATGATAAACGGACGACGTTCTTTTCTAACGGTATCAAACACTTCTTGAACCGTTTCAAAACTCGTTTTAAAGTCACTGCCATCAATGGAACGCACTTCTATTCCATGAAATCCTTTCGCGTATTCTGAAATATCTTGTGCGCGTGTTTCCTTCGCATTGGCTGAAATATCCCAACCATTGTCTTGAACCAAATAAACGATAGGAAATTGTTTCAATGCGGCCATTTGAAAAGCTTCTGAAACTTCCCCTTCCGTACATGAAGCATCTCCCAAGGAACAAACGACAACTGGTGCATCGGTTAAATCCCATTCAGCAATGCCTGTTTTTTCTTTGTATTGAATTCCCATGGCAATTCCAGTAGTTGGAATGGCTTGCATTCCGGTAGCCGAAGATTGATGTGGAATTCTTGGGAATCCTTCCCTGTTTAAAGATGGGTGAGAATAATAGGTTCTTCCTCCAGAAAACGGATCGTCTTTTTTTGCAAAAACTTGAAGCATTAGTTCGTAAGGAAGCATCCCTATTCCGAGTAGGATACTATCATCGCGGTAATATGGAGAAACCCAATCTTGTGCTTTTAACTGCAATCCGACAGCCAATTGAATGGCTTCGTGTCCGCGGGAAGTTGCATGAACATACTTAGAGGTAAGCTCTTTGTTTTGCTCGTATTTTTCCGCCATTGTTTTTGCGGTACACATCAATCGAAATGCTTCCCAAGAGGTAGTTTTATGGTCAAATGAACTCATCGTTCTTTTAGTTTTAATATACAGTGTGGCAAATATACAAATCAACACTGAATGCCACGAATCTGTCTGAAGTAATAAAACAGAAAAATGATCAAAAAGAAACGGCGCAAAGAAATCTTTGCGCCGTCACTTTATGTATGGTGGTGATAAGAGGTCTTTTTTAAAACGAGAGTAAAATTCCAGCGTTCACACCACGCAATGACAGAGCGGATCCTTCGTTAAAGACGTCTGTCAAATTATAAGTCATGTATAAATTCCAATTTCCGTAACCAACGAGTCCCATCAAAGAAGCGGAGAATGGATTAAAGTTAAAATCATCTTTTGTTTTGTCTTTGCTTTGATTTCCCTCGACTTCCCATTTGGTTTTGTGTAATCCGCCGATTCTAATTCCACCAACGATTCCGGCAGCGATTGTCCATGATTCACTTGGGTTTTTATTGGTGTTAATTTGTAATAATAATGGCGCCTGAAGGTACGTTGAACTCAAAACATTTTTTGAATATTGTACGCTTGTATTTTCCACACCAAAGATCGTGTCATTCGTTGCAGTAATGTCATAATTCCCTTTCAATGCAAATCGGTTCCACTGGATTCCTAATCCTGTAGTTATGCCCAAATAATCTTTAATTATCGGGAATCGTTTTTCCAAAAGATTCCATTGAACTCCGATACTTCTTGCTGGATCTAATTCTAAGAAGCCTAATTCACTTCCTATTGCTAACTTGTCTTGTGCGTTCAAGAATCCGTTCGCTGTTAAGCCAAATCCGGACCAAACTGCATTGTTTGTATTTGAGATGCAGTTATTGCAATCGTCGTCCTGAAAATCCTCATCTTGAAATGAAATGTCACGGTCTTCATTAATGATCACGCGTTCATCAATAATCATTCGTTTTTGACCTTTTGCTGTGCCGTCTTTGTCCTCTAAAATGACAATTTTCATGTTTCCGATTTTCACTTTGAT
>CAIRMS010000107.1 GCA_903879765.1 uncultured Flavobacteriales bacterium | reverse complement strand
CGAATCCATTCACCAACAAATGCGGAACACTTCCAGCTGTTCGACTCATCAATTAAATGAGTTGAAAGAACTGATGGATTTATATCCGTATGCTTCAAGCATCGTTACGTTGTATTTAAAGTCTTTGGCGAATGACCAAGATTTACGCTTCAGTTCGCAGTTAGAGAAATATGCGTATCAAATACCTAATCGTGCGTTGTTGTACGATTTATTGGTGACGCAAACGAATTTGAAGACACATGAGGAACCTGTCTCACCTGAGATAATACCTGAGCCGGCTACAATTATTCCGGTCGAAATCAACATTATTGAAGAGGAGCCAATTGCGACAGTTTTACCGATTGCCGCTGAGCCGACTAAGGATGAGAAGATCGAAGCGGTGATTAATCCGCAAGATGAGCTTGAAGAGTTTGAAACCTTGATTTTTCCAGTGGCACAATCCGAGACTTTTGAAATCGAAAAACCAGTCGTTGATTCTGAAATTAACGAAGATGGTGAAGAAGAAAGTTCATTGAATATCCCGCATCAAATCGCCGAGCTAAGACCAATGGATGAGGTAGATACGATGATCCAATCTGCGGTGATTTCGTCTTCCTACTTACAATTGGCCTATCCAGGAGCAGCAGAAGAAGTAGAATCTGTAGGGAAAAAATCTCTGATTGAAGAAGCGAAAAATGAGGAAGAGGAGTTGGATTCGATTGAAGCGCTTGAACCAGCCTTTGCAGTTGAGCCCAAATCCTTTACTGATTGGTTAAAAATGGGTGGAAATTTGGAGGGAAGCACCGAAGAGCCAATAGAAGAGAAGAAAAAACCAAGTTTCTATCATTTCGAAAAACCGAAGAAAGAATTCTTTTCTCCAGTGAAAAAAGCCAAGGAAAGCCTTGATGAAAATAAGATGCCTGTAAGTGAAACACTAGCACAGGTATTTGCCTTGCAAGGAAATATTAACAAAGCAATTCTCGTTTATGAGCAATTAATTTTGATTTTTCCAGAAAAAAAGAGTTTCTTTGCAACCCAAATTAGAAATTTAAAGAGAAAACTTAATTCTTAATCATGGATTTATTATTATCGATTATCATTATTGCAGCAAGTATCTTGCTGATTTTAGTTGTTTACGTTCAAAACCCGAAAGGTGGAGGCTTAAGTTCAGATTTCGGATCTCCGTCTCAATTGGGTGGTGTTCAAAAAACAAACGAGTTGATTGATAAAATGACTTGGGGATTGGCTGCAACAATTGTAGTTGTGAGTTTAGTGATGACTATTCGTCAACCGAAAGCAGCTAAACCAGTTGCTCCTCAACAAACACAACAAGGGCAAGGACAAGGACAAGCGCCAGCTCAAGGAAATAAATAATATTCGGTTTCGATCGTAGAAATGTCAGTATGTCACGCATGCTGACATTTTTTTTGTCCAAAAGCGAAAAAATGTCCACTTTCAAGTAGTGGCATAATATTGGTGAATTCAACATCCAAAATAAATAAACAATGTCAGTAAATTTTAAACCTTTGGCAGACAGAGTTCTGGTAGAACCTGCGCCAGCAGAACAAAAAACAGCAAGTGGAATCATTATTCCAGACACAGCAAAAGAAAAACCATTGCGCGGAATTGTTGTAGCAGCTGGTACCGGTAAAAAAGATGAGCCAATGTCAGTAAACGTTGGAGATTCTGTGTTATACGGACAATACGCTGGTACGGAAATCAAAATCGATGGAACGAACTATCTGATTATGAGAGAATCTGATATTTATGGAATTTTTTAATTAAACATTCAAACGTAAAAAAATGGCAAAAGATATTTATTTCGACGTAGAAGCACGTGAGAAATTAAAAAGAGGTGTTGATGCTTTGGCTGATGCAGTGAAAGTAACATTAGGACCAAAAGGACGCAATGTCGTTATTGGTAAAAAATTCGGAGCGCCACAAATCACTAAAGATGGTGTAACCGTTGCGAAAGAAATCGAATTGAAAGACCCTATTGAAAATATGGGAGCTCAAATGGTGAAAGAAGTAGCTTCTAAAACAGCAGATATCGCTGGAGACGGAACAACTACCGCAACCGTATTGGCGCAAGCAATTGTAAGTGCTGGATTGAAAAATGTTGCTGCTGGAGCGAATCCAATGGACTTAAAACGCGGAATTGATAAAGCAGTAGCGGAAGTTGTGAAAAACTTGAAGAAAATTTCCAAAGAAGTGGGTTCAGATAATAGCAAAATCCAACAAATTGCTACGATTTCAGCAAACAATGACGAAACAATTGGTAAATTGATTGCTCAAGCCATGAAAGTGGTAGGTAACGATGGGGTTATCACGGTAGAAGAAGCAAAAGGAACAGAAACAGAAGTAAAAACGGTAGAAGGAATGCAATTCGACCGTGGATACTTGTCTCCATACTTCGTTACGAACGCGGAGAAAATGGTGACAGAAATGGAAAATCCATTGATCCTCATTAGCGAGAAGAAAATTTCAAGCATGAAAGAGTTGCTTCCAATTTTGGAGCCAGTTGTTCAAGCAGGAAAAGGATTATTAATCATCGCGGAAGATGTAGACGGTGAAGCATTGGGAACACTTGTTGTCAATCGCTTACGTGGTTCATTGAAAGTAGCAGCAGTAAAAGCGCCAGGATTTGGTGACCGTCGAAAAGCAATGTTGGAAGATATCGCGATTCTTACAGGTGGACAAGTGATTTCTGAAGAACGCGGAATGACCTTAGAAAATGTAACAATGGACATGCTAGGTTCTGCGGCGAAAATTGAAATCGACAAAGACAATACAACCATCATCAACGGAAAAGGGACAAAAGCGGACATCAAAGCGCGCGTTGGACAAATCCGTTCACAAATCGAATCGACCACTTCAGACTACGATCGCGAGAAATTACAAGAGCGTTTAGCGAAATTGGCTGGTGGTGTAGCTGTACTTTATGTAGGTGCACCAACAGAAGTGGAGATGAAAGAGAAAAAAGACCGTGTAGATGATGCGTTAGCAGCAACACGTGCAGCCGTGGAGGAAGGAATTGTTCCAGGTGGAGGCGTAGCATTGATTCGTGCGATTGAATCATTAGATAAATTAAAAGGCGCAAACGAAGACGAAACAACAGGTATTGCGATTGTGAAACGTGCGGCGGAAGAGCCATTGCGTCAAATAATCGCCAATGCAGGTGGAGAAGGAGCAATTATCGTTCAAAAAGTACGCGAAGGAAAAGATGACTTTGGATACAATGCACGTACGGAGAAATTCGAACCATTGTACAAAGCTGGTGTCATCGATCCAACGAAAGTAACACGCATCGCGGTTGAAAACGCAGCGTCTATTGCAGCAATGTTATTGACGACAGAATGTGTGATCGCTGATCAACCGGAAGAAGCAAACGCAGGAGCTGCCATGGCAGGAATGGGTGGTGGAATGCCGGGAATGATGTAGGATTTATAAGAGCCTTCGGGCTCTTTCCCGTTTCCTACTTCCCGATTCATTCGGATAGCTGGAGACGACTCTATATGGCCACTCGCAAGAGTGGCTTTTTTTGTTTCAACATTTCAGCTTGTTTCTTAACTTTAACTCTCAATCATACACATGTGCTACGCGAATTCTTCCACATCTGTCAATATCGACTTAGCGAAACGCTACCAAAAGGTCGTTCCGGAGTTGATTCCAGATAATCCTACCTTTTACGCATCTGGTTTTGATCATCCCAATTGGAGAATTGTTACAGCTGACGCACACATCCAATTAATGAATTGGGGACTCGTACCTTTCTGGTTTAAAGGTCAAAATCGATTGGATGTTAGCAACAAAACACTCAATGCCCGAATCGAAACCCTGGAAGAACGAAGTTCCTTTAAGCATTTATGGAACAGACAACATTGCTTAGTTCCTTCAACTGGTTTTTTTGACTGGCAACATCAAGGAAAGAATAGAATTCCATACTTTATTCGTTGCAAAGAACAAGAACTCTTTTCGCTTGCAGGAATGTACGACACTTGGATGAACCCGCAAACACATGCGTTTGAACATACGTTTACGATCGTTACCTGCGAAGCCAATGAATTGATGTCGGAAATTCACAACGTAAAAAAACGGATGCCCTTGATTTTAGCGCCAGAATTAGAAAGTGAATGGTTGAGTGGAAACTTTCAATGGGACCTATCTAAGCGCATTTCTTCAGAGAAACTAATGGCACACACCATCAGTAAACGCTTAATACTTTCACCTCAAGCAAATAGCGCAGAAATACATAAAGAATTTATAGATGATAGTCAACGTCAAACAAATCTATTTGACTAATTTTGGCATTACATTTGATTTCTATCGCACGTGAAAAAAATTACGATTCTTTTTATTTTGTTTTTATCCTTGGTTTCTTGTATTGAAATCTCCGATGACTTAACCATGCACAACGATGGTTCTGGAACGCTACGATACAAAGTAAATCTCTCTGCAAGTAAGTTAAAAGTAAATTCCGTTCTAGCTTTGGATAGTTTAGATGGTAAAAAAGTTCCAAGCATTCAAGATATTAGCGCTAAAGTTGGAGAGTTTGCACGAATTCTAGATGCACAGTCGGGTATCTCAAATGTGTTGATTGAAGAAAACTACACTGATTTCATTTTAAAGTTTTCTTGCGACTTTACGAGTATTATGGCTTTACAATCAGGATTAGCAAATGCGATTGAAGCAGTTTCAAAGGAAAAACTTGGATCTGAAGCAGATGAAATTTGGATCACATGGGACGGGAATAAACTGAAACGTTCCATACCTGCGTTTGCTCGAGCAAAGGTGAAAGCATTTAAATCGAATGAACTTGACTTATTGAAAGAAGGAACATATACCACAATTACACGCTTTGATCGTCCGATTGATCGTTTTGAAAATACCCTTGGAACGCTTAGTAAAAACAAGCAAGCTGTGATGATGAAAGCAAGTGCGTTTAGCATTAAAGAAAACCAAGACCTGCTTGAAAACACAATCTATTTAATATCTTCCAAGAACTAAAGAGATTATGATTAATTTCGCCATATAATCCATTTGAAAACGCCTGTGAAAAAAGCACTTTTTTACTCCATTGTATTATTGTCAAACAGTTTCTTGTTTGGACAAAAATCAGAAAACTTAATTCCAAAGGATGCTGTAACGGTTTTTAGTATTAACAACATCAACCTATTGCAAAAAATATCCATGGATGATTTGGTGCAATATGAATTTATGGAGGAAGTACATCAAGAGTTATTTGATGGTTCAACATCAGGAAAAACGTTAAAAGATGCAGGGATAGATTTCGATCAACGATTGAATTTATTCTATGGAAAAACCTATCAAAATGAAATTTCCGGATTTACATTTGGTGTGAAAAGCCGCGAGCAACTTTTTGATGTTTTTGATGATTTTCACAAATTAGACATGAATTATCCAGGTGTTGATTTTTATGGAACCTTTTTCAATAATTTGATCATAAAAGGAAACACAGCCATTTTGATACGCATTGAGCCTACTATGGAGTACATTGATCAAATGACGGATTCTTTATGGTATGCACGTGGCAATGAAATGCCTTATGAGTTGTTTGAAGATGAAGAGGTTGAGGAAGAAGAAGAAATTTTAAATGAACAAGAATATACAAACGATCAAACAGTTGAGGAATCTTCTTATCCAGATGCAACAGAGAATCCTAACATTAAAAATTATTATGAACTACGCGATAGTGTTCAAGCTGTTTTACAAGCACGTGAATTGGACCGTTTGATGAAAGAATTGTTTATTGACCAAATCAATTTATCTTCTCAAGATGCCCGTTTTGCTGGTCAAATATCACATGAAGCAATCGGAACGTTTTATTTGGATAATTCAAGGAATTTCGAGAAATCGCAAGGACTTTGGTACTTTCAAACAGTGCTTCCTTCTTTGTATAGGGACATACAGGAATTGTACACAGGGAATGTCATTCTAGGTGATTTAATCTTGAAAGAAAACAAAGTAGAATTCCAAGTAGTGGCGAATTACGGAAAAGAACTAGGTTCAATCTACAAGGAAATGAACGATTCTAAATTCGATAAGCATGTATTAAAATACATTCCGCAATCGAGCACAGGATATTTCACCTATAATGTGAATCTTCGTCAAGCATACGAGCAAGCCTACAAGGTTATAATGCCTGTATTGAACGATGAAAAAAATGCACAGATTTCCATGAACGTCCTAACAATTGAGTTGTTAAATGAGTTTGTGAACAAGGATGCATTATTTGGCACATACAAAGGAAGTATGTTCGGCACCTTCAATGGAATCAAGAAAATTAAGACAAAGAAAATTGAATTTTTCTACGATGAGGAGACTTTCGAATATGGTGAGCGTGAAGCAGAGGCTGAAGAGGACATGCCCATTTTTACTATGGGATTCTCAATAGATCGAACTGATATTCCAGAAAAAGTAATGAAGCATTTGAGTCGATTGACTTCAAAATTTCAAAATTGTGGAGATTACTGGATATTTGAAAATGCCATTTTAGATGCCGCTCCAATGTACTTCATTAATCGTAATGGATTATTTATTTTAACCAATGACGAGGACTTAGCTGTGAATCATGCTGATGGATATGGCTCAGAGGCATTATCACGAAAAGAATGTAAGGCGGCAAAGAAAAGTGGTTTTATGTTTGGTCACATCGACATTGAAGAAACCTTAAATCGATTCCCGGTTGGAGTTCTCAATCCACGCCAAGAGGAAATTCTTCAATCTTTAAAAGGAAAATCTGGTCAGTTCGAATTAAATTCAAGCAGTACTACGAGCGAACAAACCAAATTTAATTTGCAATATTCATTTGAAGGAGAGGAGACGACAGGTAAACACTTGTTGGATTTAATCAATTCAATTTATGTCGTGACAACTTTTAATTAATTGGCGTGTTTCGTAAAATAAGTACCCTGTTATTACTCGCTGGTGCACTTGGATTAGTGTTATTCTTGAAGAATTTCCTTTTTCAAAAACCTATTCCTCCAAGATTAATTGATCGACTTCCAACGGCTGACTTTATTGCTACGGCCAATATCCTAGAATTAGCTAAGGAGACGAATGGAATGCTGCAGTATAATAAAATATCTGCACGCGATTTCACAACCTATGAGTTTCTCCTTGGTCAAGGAAAAATGTATGGTATTGACCTACAGCAAAATGTGTATCTTTTTGGGAATGAGGATGGAAATTGGGGGGCAATGGCTAAACTAAGCGATAGCTCAAAAATCATGAGTGGCATTGAACGAATACGCAAATTTGTAGATATTTCGGATTCAACCTTTAATGATCACAAGTACTTTTACAATTTAGAGGATAAGTCCTACTTGCATTATGGTGATGGATATTTGCTTTTTTACAAAGGAAACGATTTCAAAACCGTACTTGAGCACGTGATTTCCGCAAGAAATAAAGGGGTTCACAAAGATTGGAAACGCTTCTTAAAACAAAAACAATTTAAAAATGAACACCTGGTTATTTACTCTAATTGGCCCAAATTAAAGTCTCTAGGTATTGAAACCGCTATGTTCGCACATGATAGTGATTCATCTAGTTTTAAATTGAAAAGCTACTTAAAGAAAACAAAACCGCTTTACTTCAAAGAAAAGGTAAATGCTTTAAGTTATGAGTCCTCACTTGGGACACAGCGCATGATTGATGTTCATTTGGATATAGAAGAACTGAAAAAGAATAAAGAGGATTCAATGTATGTTCAATTTTCTAAAATTGGACGTCGCTTCGGATTTCCCATTGCGGAGTTTATTCAAGCTTGGACAGGTGATTTATGTTTCATTGAAGGAGGCTTGCAAAAAGTGAAAGAACGTTACATCGAAACGGT
>CAIRMS010000106.1 GCA_903879765.1 uncultured Flavobacteriales bacterium | reverse complement strand
GTGATTTGGGGATCATCCAAACAATGGATTATGCCTGGACACCCGCACGAATTTATTCGGAGCCACAAAAAGTCATGTTGGTCTTTTTCATGGCGGATGTACTCAAGCAAACCATTAAACAACAAGGTCCGGATCCTCACTTGTTCGAATACGTGCAAGCGCAACTCATCGATTTAGAAACACGCAGCGACGATTTCATTTTTCCAACCCAATTCTTGGCACAATACATGGGATTTTTAGGATATGCGCCACTTTTTGATGAAGAGGAAGCAAGTGCTTTTGACATCGAGCGAGGGATGTTTACAAATACACCAAGTGGAAGTAAATACGTTCAGGACCCCGGTGTTTTGTCCTTTTTGAAGGCGCAGTTTTTAAAAGAACCAACAGAAAATTACCCTAGGGATGTCGTTCGGAAAAGCTTAGAAGTTTTGGTCAATTACGCAGAACTTCACCTGCCGAATTTCAGTTTAAAAGTAAGCATGGAGGTAATTCGCGATACGCTTTATGCGTGATTAACGCTTGCGCGCGAAGAAATCTTTGAGCAACTGTTGACATTCCGCTTCCATGATGCCATTTGTGACCAAAGTCGCCGGATGATACAAGGATTTCTCTTGAAGTCCTGCACCTCGACGCTCATCGCGTGCACCAAAAACGACTTTGTCAATTTGTGACCAGTATAGTGCACCAGCGCACATGCAACAAGGCTCTAGTGTGACAAACAGCGTACATTCTTTTAGATACTTTGCGCCCAAATATTGCGATGCTGCGGTGATTGCTTGAATTTCCGCATGGGCCGTAACATCCGTGAGCTTCTCCGTTAGGTTGTGACCGCGTGCAATGATTTGATTCTTGCAGACAATGACTGCTCCCACGGGAACTTCGTCTTGATCGAAGGCTTTTTGAGCTTCCAAATAAGCCTGCTTCATGAAATATTGGTCGTTGAACGGATCTAGCATAGCACAAGATTAGTAACAATCTCCTTAACCCACAAGCGAATGTTTAGAAGAATTTTAAGCTTTCTGTTGTTTCAAGCGCCCTTCTTTTTACATTCGGACATGAAAATGCTGGACCTAATCATTTTACTTCCCTTGATTTATGGCGCCTATAAAGGCTACAAACGTGGATTCATCATGTCCTTGTTTATGTTATTGGCGGTGATCGTTGGATTATACGCGGCTTTTCACTTCACGGATGTCATTGTAGACTACGGAAAGGAACACTTTGAATGGTCCAGTAAATACATCTCTCCCGTTACTTTCCTCAGTTTGTTTTTAGTGGTAGGAGCAGGTGTTTATTTTGGTGGAAAAGTATTGGAAAGTGTCATCAAGTTGGCAAAATTATCCGTTCTGAACAGTTTAGCGGGCGCACTGTTAGGCTTATTACAATGGATTTATTTTGTTGGCAGTCTATTGTTGATGCTCATTTCTTTCGATCAAAAGGAGAAAATCATTTCCAAGGAAACGAAGCAACATTCCTATGTTTTACCTCTCATCACGGCTGTACTTCACGGCTCGATTCCAGGTGTCAGTTCCAGTTCACTTTTTGACTATTACGAATCCCAAATTCAATCCAAAGACCATGATGAACATCAGTAAACTTCTTTTTTGCCTATTCGTAGTGCAAAGTTCAATTTTTGCTCAAGGAATTTTAGACCGTAAAGAACCAAAAAAAGTCGTGAAATCCGGACCCTACATCGGTATTCAAAGTGGACGATTTTACGCTGGTGAAGTTGGCATTGAAAAGCAATGGAAGCGTTCCGATAAGTTTTTGGAATCAACGACAAATGCACTCCACATGGGTGTCAATTATTCCTACGACTTTTCTCATTTCAATCCGATTTTAGGCTACGATCTTGGCTTCTGGCACAAAGAAAACACCATCGGACTCACCTACGGAATGAACGTCTGTATGCGCACCAACTTTGATCAGTACCGCGTTGGAATTTGTCCAACAATCGGCGTTAAAATCCTCCAATTCCACATTCAAACAGGTTACCACCTCCTTTACCCCTTCAACCGCAATTACGCCTCCTTTGATGCGAATACCATTTTCTTGAGCGCACGCTTTTTAATCGTGAATGAGCGAGAGCGGAAATAATTGACAACAAAAAGCCCCAACGTTTCCGTCAGGGCTTTGTTATTTCTAGAAGTGTAACTTCTTACAAGTCAAACTTAATTCCACGAATAGCAGCAGTTATTTAATTAAACACGTAAATAGGTTAAATAAAAAAATAGTTATTTAAGGTATTTGGGTATATGCTTAAATAAGATTAGATTTGTTTAAGTGTAAAACAAAAATGGAAAAATTTATTTCAGGAATATATATCAATCAAGGTTACTATAAAAGTTTTCAACCAAACTTCATCAACAGAGATTGGGAATTAAACAGCATGGAAATCATTAGCTTATTAAGTAAGGCAGACCGCCAATTAGGTAGATTGGATATGTATTCCGAATATGTAAATATCGACTTGTTTATCCGCATGCATATTGCTAAAGAGGCAACCCAGTCATCAAAAATTGAAGGGACTCAAACCAATATAGAAGAGGCTTTCTTGAAAAAGGAGGAAATTGCAAAAGAAAAACGAGATGACTGGGAAGAAGTTCAGAATTATATTCAAGCAATGAATGAAGCCGTAAAATTATTGCATACACTTCCATTTTCATCCCGTTTAATAAAAGAAACCCATAAAATATTATTACAAGGTGTACGTGGGAAACACAAACTTCCTGGAAAGTTTAGAGTGTCACAAAACTGGATTGGTGGAGCCACTATTACTGATGCGGTTTTTATTCCACCTGTACACAACTCAATTGGGGAGTTAATGTCTGACCTAGAATATTTTGCCAATAATGAATTGAATCATATCCCTGATCTATTGAAAATAGCCATTATACATTATCAGTTCGAAACGATTCACCCATTTTTGGACGGAAATGGTAGAGTAGGAAGACTCTTAATAACCTTATATTTAGTAAATAAAGGAATCCTTAAACAGCCAATATTGTAT
>CAIRMS010000105.1 GCA_903879765.1 uncultured Flavobacteriales bacterium | reverse complement strand
CTAATCGAATATTCCCGATGATTCCAGCAATAACAGGTCCGGTATTTATCCCAAGTCTTATCTCCCAAAAATCTTCGTGATCTGCAATGGCTTCATACTTCAATTTATCCATAAACGCTTGGATCTGTAGCGCAGCAGTACACGCATCTATGGGATTGGTTGAGTTTTCAATTGGAACGCCCCCAGCGCACATGTAGGCATCTCCAATTGTTTTAATTTTCTCTAAATTGTTTGCTTGAATGATTTCATCAAACTTCTGAAATAGAATATCTAGTTTGGAAACGATTCGACTTGGCTGCATGGTGTCTGAAATTCGCGTGAATCCGACCACATCTGTAAACATTACGGATACTTGTTGGAATCCTTGCGCTTTTACTTTTCCTGAACGTTTTAATTCAATGACAACCTCTGAAGGCAAGGTATTATTGAGCCATTGTTCCGTACGGTCTTTTTCCGTTTGAAGCAAAACCTGTTGTTGAAGTACTTTGTTTTTTTCTTCTTCGATTAAGCGGTTTTGTTCTTCGATTTTTGTCTTTTGGAGACGTATTTCCCTGGTTCTTTCCGCAATCTTTACCTCTAATCTTACTTGATTTCTGCGAGACCGTTCAATTCTACTTCGAATAAATATAAATACAGCGAAAAATAATATAACGCTTGTTAACACCCAGAACCACCAGGTTTGCCAAAAATGTATTTCTCGTGTTAACTCAATCATTCAAATTATTGCTCAAGGGGTACAATTTTTAATAAACAAATTTACGAAATACCAAGGCGCAAAGTGCCAACAATGCATAAAAAAAGGGGCCGAAGCCCCTTCCATTAATAGTATCCTTTTTGAGGGGCCGGTTTATTGATGGGTTGTTTACTTTTTTGGACATTGAATCCAACGTTTATTCCAGCAAATCCTCCGCCTTTTTGGGACGTATAAAACAAGTTAACTGGGACATTCAAGGATCCTGCGCGGAATGTGCGACCAAAAGCAATGACAAAACTTGTACTTAGTTTAGAACTTCCTCTCATATCTAAGTTTTCTTCAAACGTATAATTTTGACCTAATTGAGTTCCAGTTGACATAGCATATTGGTTCCAGTCGCTACGTGAAAAATACCTGCCTTGCTGACCATACTCACCTGTCTCATCAAAGAAACCTTCACTCGTGTGCTTAATACTCAATCTTGGTCCGAAAGCAAATTCCCATCCATTTTTCCCAAATCGAAATCCATTCATCAACGTAAACGATGGTAAAAATTTACCTTGCTCTAATCCAGATACATTAACGATACCTTCAACTAATGCAGAAAAGTTTTCTGTTCCAACGTATTGACCTTCGAATTGGTACCCAATCATCGATACAAATGGTGCGATATCAAGTCCACCCTGAGACGTTGGGCGCGTTGCAAATTCATTTAAAGAACCCACTAAAGCAGCACCTCCAATTCTTGGTCCTGAGTTATTGATTTTACCAATGTTATTTGATGTAATTGGCTCGTTTTTAAAGGTCAAGCGATCAGCAATTACCTTATCTACAGTAAAGCCATGCATTTCATACAACACAATTTCCAACATGCGTTGGATTTCTGTTTCTTGGTTGTCGAATTCTTTTACAGCAGACTTGTATAATGTTTGATTTTTCACGTCGACAATTTTAATGGTTAAAGCAATTTTGTTCCCTAACCCATCAATGCTTCCGCACATGATGTAATCAACTTTCAATTCTGTCCCAAGTTTAATCAAGCAATTTTGACCGTAGCAATTTGTTCGGAATTCTTCTTTCGCTTTCAATACATCCGCCATGTCAAATTCGTCGTAGACATTGTACTTTTTTAGCTTGATAGTTTCTAAACGCATCATTTTCGCCACAGATTCAGGCTTAAGTGTTAAGCCATTTACATTTGGATTTGCCACTGCAATAGTTGGCATTGTTTCCGTTTGTGCTTGACTTATCATTCCAATAAGACAGGCAGTTATTAGTAATAGTGTTTTTTTCATCTCGTTTAAATTTTAAATTTATACTGCAAATATTTCTGCATTTTTCACGAATATGAAAACTGAATTTAGCAAAGACAGGAATGTCATTTGCGTTTTGCGCAACTAAGAATTAAACTCGATATCTGCTTCTATCTTTTTGCGGAACATGTTTATGGTCTTTTCGAATTCAAAGAAGTAATTGTTGCGTTCTTTTTCATTGACGACACTAATCAAACTAGAATTCGCCAATTGTTTGTCCAATACTTGCTTTGAGTCTGAGACGTATTGTGGATTTGTCGTTTGCAGGTAATTCATGATGTTATGTGTCACGTACAAACCTTTCTTCTCTTTGCTTTCATAATAGAACGCTGCATCCGAGTTGATGGTTTCATTCAGGTACATTTCAAATTGGTTTCCTTGTTCAGGGGGATGCGTACCGTAAATAAATTTCTTTCCACATTCAGCTTGCGCTTTTAAATGTTGTGAGAACATGATGGCACGGTCACACAGAAAAAGTGCGTAGGAGGGATCATCGAACTGGTTCGACTTGTAATAATAAAGAATTTGGCGCATGAATCCACGCATTAACTCCGGGTCGAAAATCTCCACAGACGGAATCGAATTATAAATCGAAACGATTTTCATTCCTAATTCAAATGCGCGTTCAGTAACTTTCTCGTGTTTAAAAAGGATATTCTGATATTCCGGAATCTGCAAATGCGTTTTAGCCCAAAAAAACAAACGGAATCTCAAAAGTTGAGGCACATTGATTAATTGAAAAAAGTGGGCGTTATTGATTGTTAGAATAATTCGTGGATCATCCAATGATTTCAGACGTTGGAATGAATCCAGAATCCCTTCCAAGTAAGATTCAAGGCTAAAGTCGTATGCATTTAAGGGTGTGTAACCAAAAACTACATTGCCGGCTTTTTGCTCAATAAGTGCATCGAAAGATATGTCAAATGCTTTGCAGATCTTTTGCACCTCGAAAATGGTTAAGGCTGTTTCGCCCCTCAATCTTCGGTAGGCAGCATCTTGACTCACATGCAATACATCACTGAGCACATATCCCATAGAGTCCCCGCCATTTAATTTGACGCGTACTAAATTTAACAGGTCAGATTGAAGTCGGTGCATACTTAAAATTTATAAAACCATGAGCACATTGGGACTGGAAAAGAATAACGCTTTGAAGTCAACTGGCTAGAAACTTGAGTTGTTGAATAACCGATAACTCCGGCTAGTGAAATTTGAAAAGCTGCATTTTCTGATTTTTGAAATCTCATTCCAGGCATGATTAAACAATTGATTGAATTTGTTATTCGCTGTAGAGTTACAACAGGACCTACAACTATACTTGATGGGTTATTAAGAGGGTCGTAGTTATAATCAACAGATTGATACATGTCTGTTTCCACTTTTTCGCCAAACATGAACATCATATCCATCACAAAACTAGCTTTCTTTCCAACCGATGTAATTCCTGCAATTCCCAAAATTGGAGCTTTAGTAGTCGGTGATTTGGTTGTTTCAACCGTATTTTGAGGATATTCAAACTGCCAATAGCCGTTAGTAAAAATAGCAGGATACGTTCCTGGTTGGTAGGTGCTGTTTCCAGAATACTCACCCATGTTTAAATAAGAATATCCGAGTGAAAGGGTGATATTGTTTTTGCGGTCACCGTATGTTGCCATAGCCCAATGAAGCCCTCCATACCCTTTTCCTTGATTTAAATAACCTGCACTTCCTAAAAGTGTTCCAAAACCGAAGTTCAGTTTTTCGTTTCTCGTTGGGATGGTATATTTCAATGCCAAAGCTATCGGACTCGCAATCCAAGTGGCCATGACTCCTACTGAAAAATTACTCGAAACAGAGAAATGAACTTCAGGTCCATATAAATTTACAAGTGCGTAGTTTTCATGTTTTTGCAGCGGAAAAGCATTCGTACTAAATTGATAACGCGTGGTAAAAACTCCGGTGCCTCGGTATTCATCTCCGACAAAATCACTTTCGCGATTTACACTTGTTATAGACTGAATATCAGACTTCAAAATATATATTTTTCCAAGTGAAGTCGTTTGAAGTAGAATTTCGCGCCCATCATCACTTAAAATTTTTCCAATATACTCTTGGTTATTAAATTTTACGACCCGATATAAATTGGTGTCCGCAGGTGTAACTTGAGCTACTAATTCACTCGACTGGACTAAAGCGAAAATAAAAAATAGTAAGGATAATATCTTTTTCATAAGAATGATTTTAACAAAAATAAGATTTATTCCTCTTCAAAATAACTTCGATGAACGCGAGATGAAATAGATGTAAGTACTTCGTATGGAATCGTTTGACAATCCATTGCAAATTCGTTTAACCCTTGATTAGCCCCAATGATTTCCACTTTTGTATTCTCTTCTATTTTTAATTCACCTAAATCAACCATGATCATGTCCATGCAAACGCGTCCAACAATTGAACAACGTTGATTTTGAATATAAACCGCCCCTAGGCCATTACTTAGGCTTCTTTTGAATCCATCCGCGTATCCAATGGGAATAATCGCAATGCGCATCTCCTTTTCGGCGACAAAGGAGCGTCCATAACCTACACTTTCTCCTGGACGTATTATTTTCACTTGCGAGATACTACTCGTCCATTCAATGACTGGTTTCAAGCGTTGTTCAAAAGAACGATTTGAGCTTAATCCAAACAATCCAATACCGATGCGAACCATGTCAAATTGCGCGTTGGGATAGTGAGCGATTCCTTCTGAGTTTATTATATGTCGAAGAAACGGATAGGACAAATAAGACTCAAACTGCTTGCAACTTTCTTCGAATTGCGCAATTTGATGAGCTGTGAATGTGGACTTCTGATCTTCTGCCTCAGCCAAATGACTATACACACTTTTGACCCTCACTTCAGGTTGGGCCGCCAACACTTCGATTAACTGTTGAACCTCGTCTGAATAAAATCCAAGTCGTTTCATGCCCGTATCTAGTTTGATGTGAATTGGGAACGCCGTTTTTTCTTGTGCAATTAATACTTTGATTAACTCGTCGAGTTGATTAAAATCGTAAATGGCTGGTTCCAGGTCATATTTCACGCAGGTTTCCATTCCCTCTTCCTCCGCGTTCATGACCATAATGGGTGTTTTAATCCCTGATTTTCGCAGTTCTTTACCTTCGTCAGAATAAGCCACTCCAAAATAATGAATGCCCTGTTTCTCCAAAAACTGAGCAATCGTTGTTAAACCTGCACCGTAGGATTGGGCCTTGACCATTGCCAACATTTTCGTTTCAGGAAGTAGGCTATTCTTGTATTGATTCAGGTTGTGTTTTAAGGCAGAAAGATTGTAGGATAATTGTGTTTTGTGTTGTTTTAATTTCAAACGGTTGGCAACGCGTTG
>CAIRMS010000104.1 GCA_903879765.1 uncultured Flavobacteriales bacterium | reverse complement strand
GAAGTCGCTTTGTTTTCGAATTTAACAAGATCCTTCACTGCTTTTACAATGGCTTGGGTATCAAAACCACAATCAGCCCATAATTCTTCTTGGGTTCCGTGGTGTACGTATTCATCGGGAATGCCTAGTCGCACTAATTCCGCTTGGTATTTTTGATCCACCATGAATTCAATCACAGCTGAACCGAATCCACCCATTAAACAACCATCTTCTATGGTAATTACTTTGTTAAACTTGGTAAATACTTCATGAAGCATAATTTCATCGATTGGTTTTACGAAACGCATGTCATAGTGCGCTACGGAAATCCCATTTCCATTTAGTTCTTGAATAGCTTCTTGCGCGAAATTACCTGGATGTCCAATGGTTAATATCGCCACATCTTCGCCATTTGTTACTTTTCTTCCTTCACCAATTTTGATTTCTTTCAACGGTGTTTTCCATTCGGTCATAACCCCATTTCCACGTGGATAACGAATGGAGAATGGCCCTTGATCTTTCAATTGTGCCGTAAACATCAAGTTTCGAAGTTCTTCTTCATTCATAGGAGCTGAAACAACCATGTTTGGAATGCAACGCATGTAGGCTAAATCGTACGCTCCATGGTGAGTTGCACCATCTGCTCCAACGAGTCCACCGCGATCTAAACAAAAGACTACGTTTAAGTTTTGCAAAGCGACATCGTGTAAAACTTGGTCGAATGCACGTTGCATAAACGATGAATAGATGTTACAAAACGGAACCAAACCTTGTGTTGCCAATCCAGCACTAAAGGTTACAGCATGTTGCTCTGCAATACCTACGTCAAAACTACGCTCAGGCATAGCGGCCATCATGATGTTCAATGAACTACCGGATGGCATCGCAGGTGTAACACCCATTATTTTATCATTCTTCTCAGCTAACTCCACAATCGTATGTCCAAAAACATCTTGGTATTTTGGTGGCTGAGGAGATTTAGGAATAATCTTGACAATTTCACCTGTCTCCTTATTAAATACTCCTGGCGCATGCCATTTGGTTGGGTTTCCTTCTTCAGAAAACTTGTATCCAGCACCTTTACGGGTAATGCAATGCAATATTTTCGGACCAGGGATGTCTTTTAAATCAGACATGACTTTCGCTAATCCAACAACATCGTGGCCATCAACTGGACCAAAATACCTAAAGTTTAACGATTCAAATAGGTTACTTTGATTCAATAAAGTTCCTTTCAAGGCATGTGAAACTTTGGAAGCGATGGTTTGCGCATCTGGACCGAATTTCGAGATTTTACCTAAAAGTTTCCAAACTTCATCTTTCACTTTGTTGTACGTGTGAGAAGTCGTAATATCTGTCAAATATTCTTTTAATGCACCAACATTAGGATCGATGGACATGCAATTGTCGTTCAAAATCACCAATAAATTCGCGTCTTTTTCAAATCCAGCATGGTTCATTCCTTCAAATGCCAATCCCGCGGTCATCGCGCCATCGCCAATAATAGCTACATGTTGACGTTGTGTTTCACCTTTGTAGCGGCTAGCGACAGCCATTCCTAATGCAGCAGAAATAGAGGTGGATGAATGGCCTACACCAAACGTATCGTATTCACTTTCTGATCGTTTAGGGAATCCTGAAATACCACCTTTCAAGCGGTTTGTGTGAAATTGTTCGCGTCTTCCTGTAAGGATTTTGTGTCCGTATGCTTGATGTCCAACATCCCAAACCAATTGATCGTCAGGTGTATTAAATACATAATGTAGCGCTACAGAAAGTTCAACTACACCTAAACTTGCCCCGAAATGACTATTTCCGATTTCAGAGATGACATCAACGATGTACTGACGTAATTCGTCAGCGACTTGTGGAAGTTGTTCCTCTGTGAATTTTTCACGCAAGTCATTAGGAGTGTTAATTTGCCCCAAGAATGGACCTGCTTGATAAGAATGTGATGCCATTTAACAAATTTAAGCTGATTCGATGATTAAAGAACAAACTTTGGAATAAAAAGTTTTAAGTCATTCAAGATTATGCGCTAAGCTTGTTTGAAAAAGAATGACGTTCCATTTTAAAAACGAAAAGTATGTACACTAAAAGTAAGGAATTTTGAAGAATAAACTGAGCAAAATAGCGCTCGAAATGTATGCTTGATCCGATGAAATAAATGACAAGTGCTAATCCTAAATACAAGAAAAATTTCTTGATATTATAGGGGATAGGATAGTGTTTTTGACCTAGAAAATAGGAGATGATCATTTGAACGGCATAGACAATGAATGTTGCCCACGCACTTGCCATGTATCCGTATTTTGGAATAAAAAGCACATTGATTCCAATGGTCAGTGCCGCACCAATAAGAGCGATGTACGCTCCGTATTGGGTTTTCCCACTCAATTTGTACCAGATGCTTTGATTGTAGTAAATACCAAGAAAGACATTGGCCAAAAGAAGAATTGGCACAACGGGTAATCCAGCCCAATAACTTTTGTTTTGGATAAAATGTTTGAATATGTCGATGTTCAAGCTGACAAACAAGAATACCAGACAAACGGTCGCAACGAATAAATTCATGACTTTCACATAAATCACATTTCGGTCTTCGTTCTTCATTTGATTGAAAAAGAAGGGTTCCGCGGCATAACGATACGCTTGTAATAAAATGGTCACCAACATGGCTAATTTGTAACAGGCACTGTAGATTCCTACTTCTGCTTCTGCCGTGTGGAGCGTGCTGATGTCCTCTGGATTATAAATGATTTGTTTGAGAAGAATTCGGTCAATTGTTTCATTGATAATCCCAGCAAAACTTCCAATCACCAGGGGAAAGGAGTAAAACAACATAAGTTTTATTTCCTGCCAGTTGATGTGTATTTGTCCTAGATTAAATGAATCATACAACATCACAGGTTTTACTAAGGATGCACAAAGATTAGCAAGTAAGATAAAAAGCACACCTTCCTCTGGACGAGCCGGATTGAAAAGGTATAACATGAAGAATAAGTTCAATCCAACGTTGACGAGAATAGACGTAATTTGAATACGGACAAAGCGCATGGATTTCTCCTCTACTCTCAATTTTGCCAATGGAATTGCGCTTAACGCATCAATACTTACAATGATGCCGAGTAAAATGATGTATTCATTGTGCCCTTCATACAACATGAGGTTGGCAATATCATTATTGAAGAACAATAAAATCGCAAAAAAGAAGACATTCAGCCCAAGAACTGTTGCCAATGAATTGAGATAGGTTTGTTGCTTGTTTTCGCTCGTTTGAATGAAGCGGAAAAAGGCTGTTTCCATTCCGAAGGTGAGAATGACGATTAGAAAGGCAACCCAAGCATACAATTCAGATACAACGCCGTAATGTGCGGGATCTGTGAAAACACTCGTATATAATGGAACCAATAAATAGTTCAACAAACGTCCGACAATGGAAGAAAGTCCATAAACGGCAGTTTGACTTATTAATTTACGAATGGGATTGCTCATTTAGCCTCTGAAATTGGCTTTGCGTTTTTCTAAAAATGCCGTCGTTCCTTCAACGAATTCCTTCGTTCCGAAACATTGAGCAAAGGATTCGATTTCTGTTTCGTATCCGTTTACTCCATCTTGGAATCCTGCATTCACTGAGCGAATCGCTGCTGCAATCGCCATTGGAGAATTTGCTAATATTTTTTGTGCGATTTCCTCGCATTTGGTCATTAATTCTGCTTGTTCAACCACATGGTTTACCAATCCCCACTGTAAGGCTTCACCCGCTTTCAGCATTCCTGCTGTGAAGATGATTTCATTTGCTTTTCCTTTTCCAATGAGTTGCGGTAGTCTTTGTGTACCGCCATATCCTGGAATGACACCCAAAGAAACTTCCGGTAATCCCATGCGTGCGTTACTTGATGCAATGCGAATATGTGCCGCCATCGCTAATTCCAATCCTCCACCAAGTGCAAAGCCATTCACTGCGGCAATGACAGGTGTACTGAGGATTTCAATGAAGTCAAATAACGTCGTTTGACCAGTAACGGCCAATTCTCCACCCTGAGAAATCGTAAAATCAGCAAATTCTTTGATGTCTGCTCCAGCAACAAATGCTTTTTCTCCTGAACCAGTTAATATGATTGCTCCAACGGATGAATCTTGATTGAACGCATCTAAAGCAGCATGCAGTTCTGCAATAGTGTCTTTATTCAAGGCATTTAACTGATTTGGACGATTAATCGTGATGTAACCAATGTGGTTTTTTACTTCGGCAAGGATAAGTTGATACATAAATTGAATTTGTTTGCTAAAATAGCGAGAAATTTTCGTTCGGTTTCTAGTGCGGAATGCTGATTCTAAAAGTTGTTCCTTTATCAAGTTCGGATGTCACGACAAACACCCTTCCTTTGTGGTATTCTTCGACGATGCGTTTCACTAAGGTGAGCCCAAGTCCCCAGCCACGTTTTTTAGTGGAATATCCAGGTTGAAAAATGGATTTGAATTGTTTAGCGGTTAAACCTTTTCCGGTATCAGTGATATCCACGTGCACCCATTCAGCTACTTCTTTAATATGAACGTGCAATTTTCCTACTCCACCCATAGCATCAACAGCATTTTTACAAATATTCTCAACCACCCATTCCATTAAGGAACGGTTGTGCAGGACAATCATTGGACGTTGTCCCTCAACGGTAAATTGGATATCAATTTTATCGGAAAGACGTGCTTTGAGGTAATTTAAATTGTTTTCAATCGTAAAAACAAAGTCTTCTTCTACCAATTTAGCTCCAGATCCAATTTTGGAGAAACGATCAGTGATTTTTTCTAAACGCTGCAAGTCCTTTTGCATTTCCCTAGGAACCATTGGATCCACATCTTCATTCTCTAAGTAACTTACCCAAGCCATTAAGGAGGATAGGGGAGTGCCGAGTTGGTGTGCAGTTTCTTTTGCGAGTCCAGCCCAAACTTGATTCTGTTCAGCTTTTCGATAGGTTGAAAACAACAGATAGCCGATGATGACGATTAATCCAACCACGCCAAATTGAATGTATGGAAGCCAAATGAGTTGCTTGACTTCTGGACTATCACTGAAATATAGTACTTTTTCTCCTTCACCAAAATTGATGCGAATCGGCTCGTTTTGTGCTTTTAGATTGGAAATCGTCTTGGCAAGTTGTGCAGGATTGAGTTCCTTCTTGGGTAAATTGCTCGAAATCACCTTTTGTTCTTTGACATCGTAGAACAATACCGGAATTAAGTTGGATTGATTCCCTAAATCTCGATTAAAGGAAGTGATAAGAGAATCGCTTTGTTTTTGCAAACGCAAATATTCCTGCGATTCACCATAGAGAAAGGACATATACATATCACCAAAGACATTGATTTTGAATTCATGACCTTCAAGCTTCCATTTTTTTGCAAGAGCTAAGATTTCGTCTTCGTGATTTTTATCGTTAAATGAAGTATCTAAGTTTCTGAATTGAGCAAGTGTTCCGTCATCGTTTAATAAAATGACGGGGATGTCCTTGTTGGACTCAATAATGTTTAAGGTGAAGGCTAAATCTTGGTTAACAGATAAATCGGATGGATTCAATAAGGTTTTTTGTGCTTCAACGACCAACTCAATTTTTTCGCGTTCTTTTTCACGTAAGGATTTAAAAATACGTGCGTTGAGTTCCACCAATTCCACTTTCTTTTTGAGTGCGCTTGCCCATTCTTTGGCTTTAGAGCGCTCGCGTTCAGCTATTTTTTGAATCATTTGATTGGACACAAACAAAGATGCTCCTATGATCAGGAGTGAAACGAAAATCAGTACAACTTTCCAGCGTTGTTTGGCAGAATATATGTCCATTGGAGACGAATTTAAGGAGATTTAGCTTCTTTAACGCACGCTTTCGCAACTTAGTATGCGAGATTCGATGATTTCGCAAATGCGCTGATGGTCAAAATACCCTTGAAATGCATTAGCGTCAAATTTTTCACGGTCGATTTCGATTATTTTTTCCATCGCCAGTGCAAAAGATGATGGATTTCCCGGTTCAACTAAAATTCCAAGTGGAAACTGCTGCAACAATTCCTGAGATCCGCCGGAATTTGCCGCAATTACGGGCGTACGATGAGCAAGAGCTTCGATGGTGCTCATCCCGAACGTTTCAAAGTCCGAAGCCATGATAAGTGCATCGATAGCGTGGTAATAAGGACTCGTTTCAGAATGAAAACCGCAAAAGTGTATCCGATCTTCTAGTTTTTTTTCCTGGATGAGCTGTTTAAGTTCACTTAAATAAGAATCCGGAGAATCTGGTGTTTCTTCACCAATAATGAGTAATTGGTAATCTGTACTTTGCAGTTGATGTAAGGCTAAAATGGACAATTCGATTCTTTTTTTACGATCAATTCTCCCAATCATACCGAAAATCACTTTGTCCGATGGTAAATTCAGTTGCTGCCGCGCTTCGCGTTTAGTGATAGGTAAAGTTTGACTAAAATCCAATGCAGATGGAATGACAAGCACTTTATTCGGATCAATACGTGTTGACGAAAGCACCTTTTTCCTCATGTATTCGAGCGAACAGACCCACGAACTCAAAAAGGAGTAACGGATAGTTCGATAAAGTTGTTGTTTTTGATCTTGGAACATCAGCTCCATAAAAAAATGAATGTGTATTCGTTTAAAGGAGAAGAAAGCAATACTTGCGCCTAGGCTGATGTCAGAGGTATTTCGGATGAACACTTCTTTCACTCCTCGTTTTTTTAAACGTTTTACTAGCCGCCAAGCACTTAAAAAGGCGTAATGTCTTGCAGGTTTTCGAATGCTGATGACAGAAAGCTGCGCTTCTATTCCTGCTTTTTCAAGCGGGGAGTTTTTTGTGCAGACGAGTGTTATTTCATGTCCTCTTGCTTGCATCCAAAGCGCATTTCGAAGATGATTCATCTCCAATCCACCCCAACCGCGGGAAGTACATAAATAAGCAAGGTGTAATTTTGGTGTCAAAACGTAATTTCGAGGACGAATATAGATAAAACGATTAATTTTGTTCGATGATAAAAAATCTTTTAAAAAATCCGCTTGCCGTTTTTGCGCTGACATTTGTTGTCTTCGCGATACCCTTATTTTTCTTTAACATTAGTATTTTCGACGGGGAAATCATCGTCATGCAAGGCACAAAAGAAATCGGCTTACCAATCAAACTAAGTTTGTCCTACTTTATAGGTATCGGAATAAATCCAGAGGACCTCAAAGACATTGAAGGATTTCATTTAGTGTCAAAAGGATATTTTCTAGCCGCATGTTTATTGATCGGTTTTCCTTCTCTTATGGCGTATCGATCCTACATTGCCAATAGGGTAGCGTCAAAATAAATCGACTATACCTTAAAAATATAGCTGCTAAAATCGATTGTGTTAGGAAATACTACAAGCACTTTGTTCTGCCACCATCCACTGGTAAATTAATCCCATTGATGTAGGATGCCTCTGTAGATGCTAAAAAGCAAACTGCAGCTGCCACTTCTTCTGGTTCAGCGATGCGATTCATGGGTGTTTCACCGCCCATTTCTTCAAATATTTCGGCAACTGTCTGACCCGTCTTCCCTGATTTTACACCAGCAATCTCTGTAAGACGTGAAGTGTTGGTTGCTCCAGGTAACACGTTATTCACTGTAATTCCGTATTGACCAAGTTCCCCTGCAAGCGTTTTACTCCAATTCGCAACAGCGCCACGAATGGTATTCGACACTCCTAAATTTGGCAAAGGTTGTTTCACGGATGTAGAGATAATATTGATGATGCGTCCGAATCCATCCGCGATCATACCTGGATTTACTGCTTGCATCAAAATATGGTTGCAAATCAAGTGTTGATTAAACGTGTTGATGAATTCTTCTGGAGTAGCATCCTTGATTAATCCACCTTTTGGTCCGCCGGTGTTGTTAACCAAAACATGTACACGATTTCCGGCATTAACGAACGTTTCGATAACTGTTTTTACACCACTAGGATTTGAAAAATCAGCTATTAAAAATTGATGTTGTTGTCCTTGACTAACATCTAATTTTGAAATGGCAGAAGTTAATTTCTCCTCATTTCGAGCCATTAAAACTAAATTATATCCATTTTTTGCCAATTGACTTGCCACCGCAAAACCTATCCCTTGTGTGCTTCCACAAACCAATGCCATTCGAGTTTTTTCCATCTTCCCTAATCGTTTAATTAGCAACAAAGGTACGCTTTGTTTTTATTTTTTTTAAGTGAAAAAAAGATCCTAATTGCTGCTTTTTTGTTTTTTAAACTTTTTACTATACATTTGATACCTAAAACTTTACTACTATGAAAATTGTTACAACTTTAAAGGGAGTACTCCGTCTTGGAATTTTCGCTCTCTCGTTATTTGTTTCGAATAGCATTTTCGCACAAACGACCATCATTAATCCCACAGGGGATGGTGGCTTCGATAATGGACCTTCATTTTTATCAAATGGCTGGACTGTGGTGAATGATGCAAATTCAGCAAATAACAATTGGTATGTTGGAAATGTACCCGGTGCATTTGCAGGATCTAATGCTGCTTACATTTCAAACACCAGCGGAACTACTTGGGCATATTCTCCCACAACTGTGTCTACCACTCACTTTTACCGAGACGTAACGGTTCCGTTAAATGAAAATGTTATCTCGCTTAACTTTCAATGGAAAGGGAGCGGCGAATCTGGATGGGATAGATTATTGATCTATGCTGCCCCAGTTACAACAAATCCGTTTTCTGGTTATCCAGCATCGAATGCGAGTGCTTATCCCGGTGCAACCTTATTATACACTCAGGCAAATAATGCACAAGCAACGTATACGAATGCTTCCGTTACTGTCCCTTCTACTTTTGCAGGAACAACTTTCCGTTTAATTTTCACTTGGCAAAATGATGCTTCTTTTGGAACATCACCGGGGGTGGCAATTGACAATATAAGTTTAACTTCTGCAGCTCCAGCGCTATTTACGTCGTCTGCAATTGGTGGACAATGGTCTTCACCTGCAACATGGGCTGGAGGAGTTGTTCCAGCAGGGGGTAATTTAATTACGATTGCAGCAGGTTCTGTTGTCACAATTGATCAGGCTGTTGCATATGCTGAATTAAATGTGAACGGAACTTTACAATGGGGTGCAACATCATTCCCGGTAACTATTGGTGGAAACATTACCATTAATCCAGGCGGAAAATATTTGGCGTATACTTCTGCCGTTGGCGGAGCAACTGGAACACCAACCACGCTTGGTGGAAATTTCATTAACAATGGATATGCCAACTTTGCTGTTGGAACAACAACTGGTGCCTCTATAACGTTCAATGGAGCGGGGTCTATCTTAGGTGGGTCTGGAGTTTTTGAAGGAGATGGTACGAGAGGAATTATTCGTGGCATCGTTTTTTCTAATATTGGAGCAAACTCGATCACAACAACACAACCTTTGACTACCTATAGTTTTGTTCATACCGCAGGTTCATTAAACACGAATGGAAAATTAAGAATTGACAACACGGCGTTAATTCATGGATTACCAATAAATACAAGAGTCGAAAGCGTACATATGACTAACATGGGAGCTAATTATAATGTTGCTCCTGTTGTTTTCGGAAGTGCTGTAACACCTTATTCAAATGGTGCTGCCGCAACAATTGGCACAAGATACTTTAATGGAAACAATGTTTTTTTGTGTACGGCGAACGGAACATTTAATGCCAATCCACCCACTTCCACTGCTCCTACTGAATTTACAACGAGCGGTCCTTCATTAATTTGGATTGGAACATTAGGAACCATCGGAACAAACCTACCTTACAATCAAGTACTCAGTACTGCAACGCCATATTTCTATGGAGCGAATTTATACCAAGCCTTAACTTCTACTGCTCAAACAGTGATGCCAACGCATACTTCAGGTGTCGTAGGTAATTTCCTTTATTTAGGATTGGCAGCGAAAGTTGCGGTGAATTATGATGCTGCAACGCAAACAGTACGTAGCCTTTCAATCACCAACAACGGAACAGGATATAATAGTTCAACTGCACCCAACCTTACCTTTAGTAATGGTGTTGGTGGAACAGGTGCTGGAGCAGCAGCAGTTCCAGTTATTTTATACGTATTAAATGGCGGTGGTAACAGTGCTACTCAAAAATCCGGAATTGCAACTATCACAGGAGGATTGAATATTAATAGTGACTCTGGAGCAAGCTTGCTCAGCTCAGACCCTCAAGCCTCTGCTGGTGTAAGCTCTGTCTTCGCAACGAATGGTGGATTCAACTATACAGTTGTACCATTGGTTGGGTTTACGGGTCCAACAGCATTAAACCTTGTTACGAATGTTGGTTCTGGTTACACAGCAGCTCCAACTGTTGTGGTTACCGGAGGAACATTGGTTTCTGGTGCGGCATTAACAACTGCTAACTTTACGGTTACAGTCAATCAAGGAAAAGTAGTGTCCGTTTATTTGAACGCGAACACTTCAGTATATTCCATCCCACCAACACTTTCCTTATCTGCAGGAAATGCAACGCTTGCCTTTCCGGCTGGATGTTGGCCAACAGCGACTGCTAATATCGGTGCTAACAGACAATTATTAAGTTTTAACGTTACGAATAGTGGATTTGGATACGTCGCTGCTCCTACTGTAGCCGTTGGAGCAACTTCAGGCTCAGCAGCTGGTGGAACATTTACTGCGCAAGCAACAGGTCTTTCAGCACGCTGTGGATTGTACCTACTTGTGTTAAATTATTTTGCTCCAGCGACATCTGCTGTCGCGAATGCAGATGATGCAGCCATTCCTACAAACCGTAAATTAGTGCAATTGCAACTTGCAGGTAACGGAAATGGACTGAACTTGAATTCGGATCTTATTTCCTTTGGTACAACACCTTTTGTCTTAACGGCTAGTGGAAATGTCCCTGGAAATGTCCTCGATTTAGGAGGTAATAACTTAATTTGTACATGGCAAGCGTATGCTGGTGCCTTCAGTACGTTCGGCGCAACCAACGCTTACTTTAAAAATGGTGCGATGACTGTCTATGGACGAGGTGGCGGAACAACAGGAAGCAACTATAATTTTCCATTTAGTGGAACGTTCTCTTGTAATACAGGAGCAGGAACAGCAATTACCGGAGGTTCTGACATCACCAGAGTGACCGTGAGAGAAACGGCAGCTCCAACCAATACTACGCAAGGAGGTACTGCTTCTGCAGTTGGAAATCGTGCATTCAGAGTTCAAACTCAATCCACGTTGAATCCAATTGGCACTTCGGGTACAAATCCAACGGTTACCTTACGTTATAATTCTCAAGACAACTTAAGCTCTACACAAGACCAGACTTTTGTGGCGGAGGGAACGACTTTGTCCGGACAATGGAACATAAAAAGTGCTGCTATTGGGGCTGGAGGAAATTTAGCTGCTACTGGATTATTAGCTAGTGCAACAGTTGCTCCTGGACCAATTGCTTTAACGGGTGATGTATTTTACGCTTGGTCTGGTTTAGCACCAACAATTACGAGCGTTGCGCCTTTAATCGTTTGTGCAAGCTCGGGTAGTTTCACTATTACGGGAACAAATTTATTAGGAGTTTCTGCTGTAAATATAGGCGGAACACCAGTTTCTTCATTTACGGTGGTTTCTTCCACTCAGATTGATGCATTTGCTGGACCTGGTACAACAGGGGTGGTCTCTATTGTGAAAAATGGAACAACGTATGCTGGAACTCAAACGATTTCAGTAACTCCATCACCGTCAGCGCCAAGTGCGACACCTACAACGGCAACCGTTTCTTTCGGATCAACAACTACATTTATTGCGTCTTCGAGCACAGCGGGAACATACAATTGGTATTTATTTCCAAATGGAGGCACGACACTTTCAACAGGAGCATCGTTTATTACACCTCCAGCATGTTCGAACACCACTTATTATGTTGGAGAAAGTAATGGATCATGTGAAGGGGCTCGTACGGCTGTCACAGTGAATACGACTCCAATTACAGCTTCATCTTCTATCACTAGTTTTTGTGGAACGGGCGGAAATACTACTTTAAGTGTATCTCCTGTTGACCCGAATGTTACCTATACCTGGACATCAAACACTGCGACTGCATTGATTCCAATAAATGTCGGACCTTCAGTTACGGCAACTTTATCGGAAACTTCGGAAATATATATGACAAGTACCTTGAATGGATGTACTGCTACAAATGCTTTTTCGGTTGGCGTTTATCCTTTGCCAACGGCAACGGTGACAACTTCCGCTTCTGGTGTTTGTCCAGGAACTTCCGCAACGATTAATTCAGGTTTAAGTTCTAGTAACTTCGCTGTTAGTACTATCCCATACGTACCTTATACCATTCCTGCGAATGCAACAACTATTTGCAGTAATGGTGTTCCTACTGTGCCTTTGTCAGGAGGAAACTTAGATGATGGTGGATGGGGAAATATCCCAATTGGATTTACCTTTAATTTCTTCGGAACTAACTTTACTTCGTTAGCAGCTGGTACAAATGGACTTTTGATGTTCGGAGCTGTGCCAGGTTACGGTACTGCTGCTGGACAATTAGGTCAGTTTGCATTTAATGGCGGACCTGTTGCAGGAGCATACCAGTATTTTCCGAATCCAGCGAATCCTGGAAATGTGATTTCATTAATGGCTGGTGATCAATATTTTGGAAGTGGAACAAATGGTTCGGCTACAAGTGACCTTATCTATTGGACAAGTGGTTTTGCACCGAACCGTGTATTCAACATCCTATACCAAGATGTAAATCGTTGTTGTGGCGCAGCGAATCCAACCTTTAGTGCATACGCTCGATTGTTCGAAACGATCGGAACTGTTGAAGTTCACATTTTAAGTAACAATCAAAATACTTTCTCCAACGTTGTTGGATTGCAAGATGTCACAAAAACAATTGGTGCGGTTGCTCCAGGTAGACCAACACAAAATCAAGTGACTGGAATTGCAACTCCTTGGGGTGTTGCAACACCGGAAGCGTGGCGCTTTGTTCCACCATCCAATTACACAACAATTTGGACGGCTACGAACTCAGTAGGAACTTCTACCATCGCAACTGGAACAAACATCTTCTCTCAAGCGGTTTCTCCATTAGAGACAACAACTTATGATATTTCATATACAAATCAAACAACAGGATGTACGAACGCGGTTGGTTCTGCAAATGTGCAAATGGTAATCTTTAGTAATGTTGCGCCAGTAGGTGTGAATACAATTGCGCCTCCGGGAGTTTGTACAGGAAGTAATTTCTCCTTAGCGACTGACTATACAGGTTCATTAAATGGTTTATCTTTTCAATGGCAAGTATCGTTAGACGGTGGTGTTACGTACAATGACATCGTTGGCGCGACTGCTACAACGTATAATACATTGATGAACGCTACGGGAACATATCGTTTACGTATGATTGCTTGTAATGGGACACCATCTTATTCAAGCGCGGCAACGGTTGTAAATAATGCGTTGCCATCAATTAGTGTGACACCTGCTTCTGCTCCTTTCTGTCAACCAGGAGGAACGGCTGTTACGATGACGGCTTCAGGTAGTTCAACTTCTTATGCTTGGTCTCCAGCGGCTGGATTAACAGCGACTACTGGTTCAAGTGTTGATGCGAGCCCTACTGCAACAACAACCTACACTGTGACAGGAACCGATGGAAATGGCTGTTCATCTTCAACAACTGCCGTAATAAATCTGGCTTCTTCCGTAACGATGAATAGTACTTTAGCGAGTCCTGCTGCAATTTGTATTAATCAAAATGCAACTTTAACAGCGCTGGCAACAGCGGCTGCGGGAACGTATTGTCAACCAGTAACTTCTTGTTCATTCCCGGACATGATTACCAATGTTACTTTTGGCTCATTGAATAACACAACGTTATGTGATGGAGGTACTACAGGTGGATTTACCTATTTCTCTTCGTTTAACCCAACGATTGCGGCTGGTTCAACACTTCCTCTTTCTGTTTCAACAGGTGGAGACATTGAAGGTGCTGCAGTTTGGATTGACTTTAATAATAACGGAACATATGAGGCGAGCGAATTAGTATTGAGTGGACTTGCAGGAACGAATCCAGCAACATATACTGGATCTATTTTCATTCCACTTAGTGCAACCAATGGAGCGACAAGAATGCGCGTAAGATGTGCATATAACGCCAATCCGTCTGCGACAAACATAGGACCATGTACAAACATTACCTTTGGAGAAACAGAGGATTATTTAATTACCATTACTGGCGGTGTTGACCCATTAACGTATACATGGACTCCAAACACGAATTTGAATAATACCATCGGCTCTTCGGTTATCGTGAGTAATGCAATAGCAACGACTACATACAACGTAGTTGCAACAAGTGCACAAGGGTGTGCGGCAACTGGAACAGCAACATTAGTGGTAAATCCGCTTCCTCAAATTGGAGCTGGGAATGACGTTCTGATTTGTACGAATAGTGGATCTCAAGTCTTTACCCCATCCGGAACAGGTGCAGGTGTAGGAGGTTCCTATACATGGAATAACGGTGCTATTAATGCGCAACCTTACACGGTAACTCAAACGGCTACCTTTATAGTAACAGGAGTGGATGCCAATTCATGTGTCAACTATGATACCTTGCAAGTAGTGTTCTCGCCAGTGCCACCGGCAAATGCAGGAGTTGACCAACAAATTTGTATTGGTCAAACCGCAACCTTGCCTGCAACAGGTTTAGCACCATTTACTTGGACTATGACAGCTTACCCTGGAAGTGGAATCTCTGCGCCAGTGGTGAATCCTCTATTGGAAGTGACACCAACGACACCTGGAATATACACGTATACAGTAGGAGTTATCAATGGAGTAGGTTGTACGAATGAAGATCAAGTTCAATTGACAGTTTGGGCACTCCCTAATATTAACGCAGGTGTTGATCAAACAATCTGTAATGCTTCACCATCAATTCTTGCTGGTTCTGGAGGATTAACGTACACTTGGACAAACAACGTCACAAACGCGACGCCATTCTTCCCGTCTTCAACTGCTACTTATACAGTTGACGGTGTAGACATCAACGGATGTCACAATGTAGATCAAGTTGTGGTGACGGTATTACCTCAGCCAATCGTAAATGCGGGTATAGATCAATCTGTTTGTGCGACGACTCCAGTTATTTTAATGGCTCAAACAACAGCAAATACACCAACAGCGGTTACTGGTTTCCAATGGAACAACAGTGTGATTAATGGATCACAGTTTACGCCGAACAATACAGCAACGTATACAGTAACGGCAACAGGTGCAAATGGATGTACAAACCAAGATCAAGTGGTTGTGAATGTATTGGCATTGCCAACAGTAAATGCAGGAAACGACATCTCTGTATGTGCTGGATTAAGCGCAACATTGAATGCAACAGGTGCAGCATCTTATTCTTGGAATAACGGTGTGACACAGGCAATACCTTTCTATCCGAATGCAACGACTACCTACACTGTAGTTGGAACAGGCGCTAACGGATGTACAAACCAAGATCAAGTCGTTGTGAATGTTGGTACTGGACCAAATGTTAGTGTTTCAGGTAATCAAGTTGTTTGTTCGAATGCATCGGCAACGTTAAGCGCCGCTGCTATCAACAGCATGGGTGGTTACTGGACAACAACAAATGGCACCGGGACAATTTCTCCGAACATTTCGAATGGTACTGTAACTTATACTCCATCTTCAAATGATCCAGTTGTAGTTAATTTGACATACGTAGCTTCTAATGCTTGTGGAAACGCATCTCAGTCTACAACCGTAACTGTATTGCCAATCCCAACTGTGAACGCAGGTTTAGACCTTTCAGTATGTTCAGGTTTACCTGTAACATTGTCAGCAACAAGTAATGGATTCATTACATGGAACAACAACGTTTCAAACAACGTAGCGTTTGTACCAGGTTCATCTGCAACGTACACAGTAACGGCAGTAGGAGCGAACAACTGTACAAACTCCGATCAAATGTTATTGACAGTATTGGCTTTACCAGATGTAAATGCTGGTGCTGACCAAACAATCTGTTCAGGTTCAACTGCAACCTTGAATGGTTCAGGTGCAAATACATACTTATGGAACAATGGTGTTGTGAACAGTGTAGCTTTCGCTCCAACTGCGACACAAACATATACAGTTACAGGTACAGCATTGAACGGATGTCAATCAACAGATCAAGTATTGGTAACAGTGTATGCTACACCAGTTGCTTTAGTATCTATCGTTGACGACGTAACAATCTCAGCATCACCAGCAGGAATGAACTACCAATGGATCAACTGTGCTTCAGGTACAGATATTCCAACGGCAACTGCAGCTCAGTTTACAGCAGCAGCGAATGGTTCATACGCAGTGATTGTAACAAGCTTACAAGGTTGTGAGGATGTATCAGATTGTATCGATATTAACTCAGTAGGATTAGACCAAATTAACATTTCAGACATGAATGTATTCCCGAATCCAACAAATGGTGAGGTGAATGTAACAATGCCTGAAAACATGATGGTTGATGTTCAAATCTTCGATGCACAAGGTAAATTAGTTGCAGAGCAAATGAATGTAACAAACAACGGCAAGTTGAATATCTCAAACGTAACTCCAGGAGTTTACATGGTGAGATTGACAGCTGAGAACGCGGTTCAAACATTCAGAGTAGTTAAAAACTAATCAGAACCCTATCAATAGTCAAAAGCCACCCGGAGGTGGCTTTTTTTGTTTAAAAACATCTGTGTTTAGCGCTTCGCTTTGCTCCAGAATAAACGAAAAAGCTTTGTGATTTTATAAGAGCAATTTTTAAAAGTTGTTAAACATTTGTGTTTCGTTTATTAGAAAATGCAGTCCACTTAGAATCAGCATTAATAGCCCCCCGAATCTTTTTAAAACGCCATTGGTTTTAGCCTTAACTCGCAAAAGTTAGTTCTTTTATTTGTAGAGAGTTAGGGCTCAACTAATGAATTCAAATCAAGTATTTGGAAACCAAAGTCTTTCAATTTTTCTTTTGCATCAGCCTTCAGGCTTGAGAAACAAATAGATAAAAGTTCCAAATACATTTGAACGGAAAAAAACAGAATTAAAAGTTTGGGTTTTGATTTTTAAACTTTAAATGATACATTTGCAACACTAAAATTATTATGATCATGGGAAACTTTACTATTTTTAAACCATTACGATTTATTGCCACTGTCTTTTCAGTAGTGATGTTGATGGTTTCAAGTTTACAAGCACAGGTGAACGTTGTAGCAACTGCTGGAACACCAACTGGTACTTATGCAACCGTAAGTGCGGCATTTGCTGCGATTAACTTAGGAACGCATCAAGGTGTTGTTAATTTAACGATTTCAGCAAACACAACCGAACCGGCAGCTGTAGTTGCTTTGTTAGCGAGTGGCGGAACGTCTAATTACACAGCCGTTAACATTAAACCTTCAGGAAACGTAACTGTTAACTCAGCTGCCATTCCAACAACAAACAGAGGTTTAATCGAATTAAATGGTGCTGACAATGTAACAATAGATGGTGACGATCCCGCGACTGCAGGTGTGCGTAACTTGACTTTTCAAATGGCAACTTCAGCATCAACTACCATTATTACAGCAGTTATTCGAATCTCATCATCCAATACATTAGGAACTGGTGGTGCTAATAACAACACAGTTAAGAATTGTGTGATTGTCGGTTCAAGATCGAGTGGTATTCAGACTACCATGAGTTATGGTATCAATGCATCTAATTACTCAACTACAAGTTTAGCAACAGGAGCGTACGGAAATTTAAATACAACAATCGATAACAATGAAATTCGCCGTTGTTACCGTGGTATTCATTTAAACGGAGCATTGGCAACAATTCCAAATACAGGAATTTATGTAACTAACAACATCATTGGTTCTGCAACATTGGCTGACAACGTAGGACAAAATGGTATCTTCGTTTCTTACTCAAACATTACGGGTGGAACGACTACTTCTCTAATTGAAGGAAACGACGTTCGTTGTGGGGATGTAAGTGCTACAGGAGCGGGTTTTTCTTCGACAGTTTCTGGAATTGATTTAGGGACAATAAACTCAGGTATCCGTGTGTTAAGAAATAACATTCACGATGTTATGCAGCCAACAACGTCTGGATATGGTGCATATGGTATTAATATATCTGGAGCAGCACAATGTGATAACTTCCTTATTGCAAATAACATGATTAACAACATAGTTGCGTCAAGGTATTCAACATCAGCGACTACTACGTTTATTGCAACTGGTCTTCGTTTTTCTGGAGGAGCAACAAATGCACGTGTTATTAATAATACCATTTTGGTAAGTGCAGCTACCAATGGTGCTACAGCAAACTATGCACAGCATGGTGTTTATTTAGTGTCTACCATGACATTCGCTCAGTTCTTAAATAACATCGTAGTCAATAATGGTGTTGGAGCTGGTTCTTATGCGATTTATTCAGCGAACATTGCGAACATCAGTACAGCGGCGGTTAATAATAATAACTATTCGGCACCAGCAGGAATCATCGGTTTCTATAATGCATTGCCACAAGCAACATTGGCTAACTGGCAAGTTGCTACTGGTAAGGACATAAATACATTCAACGTTGCGCCAAACTTTGTGAGTGCCAACGACCTTCACATAACAACTGCGCCAACTCCATTGGAGTCTGCAGGTGCGCCAGTAGGTGTGACCTTAGTAACAAATGATATTGACAACCAATTACGTCCAGGTCCGGTTGGATCTGTAAATGGTGGGGCATCTAACCCAGATATCGGGGCGGATGAATTCGATGCAACGCCTATTTTTGCGCCAGTTCTTACTTTTGGAAGTATTACTCCTTATAACTGTGCAACTGCGACATCTCACCCTGTGGTTGTTAACGTTACTCCTGGATCAGGAACGATTGCTAGTGTTGTATTGGGTTACTCTTTTAACGGAGTGGCGCAAGCACCTATCGCAATGACAAATACAAGTGGAACAACATACGAAGCGACAATACCTGTTGCTACTCCGGTAAATGCCGTTGTAACATGGGGAATCGTTGCAACAAATAGTTTTGGTTTGGTAATTCCTTATACAGGAGCAACGTATCAAGATCAAAGTTTACTAGGAATTACTGCTTTTGCAACAAACTCTGGTGCGTTAATTTGTGCAGGAACTTCAACAGGTTTAACAGCGATTCTTTCTGGTGGTTTGGCACCAACACAAGCTTCCACTTTATATACTACGCCAGTAGTAAATAATGCACTAGCTGATGAAGACTTAGGAAACGTAACCATTACGGACCTTGCTTCTTCAACAGTGCTTTTAAACAATTCAACGACAATTAACACTGGTGCGGGTACTATTGGTGCTGCAACGGGTACACTTGGATCTTATTCTGATTTTACGTCGTTTGGTCCGTACACGATGAATGCAGGTTCAGCTTATTCTTTCTCGCTAACAAGTCTTACTACGTCTCCAACTGCTTTTTATAACAATTCAATGGCAATTTTCATTGACTACAATAGAAATGGTTCATTCACAGATGCAGGTGAAGTGGCTTACGCTGCTGGAGCTACTGCTTTAGGTCCTCATACAGAAACTGGGTTTTTCACGATTCCTGCAACAGCATTTAATGGTTTAACGAGAATGCGTGTGGTGTGTATTGAAGGATTAATGCCAACTTACGTGAGTCCGATTGGATATGGTGAGTATGAGGATTACATGTTAAACATCGTTAGTTCAATTCCTGGTGGTGGTGTTCCTCCAGCAATTACATCTGTTTCTTGGTCTTCGACTACAGTGACAGGTCTTGCAACAGGAAATCCAGCAACAATTAACCCGATTGTAAACGACGATTACGTTGGTACAGTAACTTCTCTTGGTTGTACAGTGAATTCATCACCAACAACTGTAAACGTACTTGCATTGCCGACGGCTCCAATCGCTACGAATAGTTCTCAGTGTGGTACTTCTGTACCTCTTGCTTCTGTAGCTTCAGGTGCAGGTGCAGCTGGAAACGGTCAATTCTATTGGTATGGTTCTGCGAATGGCAGTAACTTATTACAATCTCCACCGACAGGTGCTTACACAACGTTTTATACAAATGACTTCGCCAATTTAACAATTGGTGCTGGAGCAACATTATCAGGAGTAGCAAGTTTATCTGCGACACCAGGTCAATTGCAAATTACACCGAACACTACAAGTCAATTGGGTGGAATTACAGTTGATGCAGGTATCAATGCGCAAGTATACAAAGTTGACTTCGACGTAACGACTACACCAGTAGGAGGAGCGGATGGTTTCAGTTATAGTTTTGCAAGTGATGTAAATGCTGCATCAACTGTACCAACAGCAGAGAAAGGTTCAGGTTCAAAATTGAAAATCAGTTTTGATGCGTACGATAACGTGATGCCAAATCAAGCTGGTATTTATTTGTTATACAATAATACAGCGGCTACATTTAATGCAACTTCACCAGGTGTACTTGCATATGTTCCGAATACATCATGGGTAGGTTCAGCAAATAACCACGTAACGATTGATATCAATGCACAAGGTGGTGTTACACTTACGTTGAATGGAACGGTAATTATGAATAACATTGCTTTACCATCATCTTACATCAATGAGAATAAAGCTACATGGAAACATGCCATTGCTGGTAGAACTGGTGGTATTTCAATGCAAATGTTATTTGATAACCTTGTTATTCAAACTGCTTCTCAAGTTGCAGGTGCAACAACATACGGCACAGCCCTTTCAGCAAACACAACATTGTATGTATCAGAAGCAGGTACAAATGGATGTTTAAGTGCAACTTCTCCAGTGGTTATAACAGTTTCTCAACCGGATCCAATTACAGTTACATCAGGTTTAACACCTGGAATTTGTTTTGGTCAACCATTCACAACAACAGCTAGTTCTACTGCGAATCCAGCGTATGCATATACTTGGGATATCGCATCATACACAGGAAGTGGAATTTCTGCACCTGTAACAGGTTCAGTTTTATCAACGACACCAACAGCAGCTGGAGTTTATCCTTTCACAGTAACTGGTACGAATGGTATTTGTACGGAAATTAAAACGGTGAATCTTACGGTAAATGCTTTACCAGTTATAACAAGTGCAACTGCAACTCCATTAACAGCATGTCACAATGCAACTGTTGACTTAACGGCTTCTAGTATTGTTTCTGGACCACAAACGTTACCTGCAGGATACTGTACAACAAATAACTTTGGTGGTGGTTTCTTCAACCAAGTAACTTTTGGAACGATTAATAACAATTCAGCAACTTCGAATCCAACAGCAACACCATACTATACGAATTATACGGCAACTACGAATGTTCAGCCAGGTCAAACATTGCCGTTAACAGTTGTAAATGGAACATCCGCAGCAATCATTTCTGTTTGGATTGATTACAACCGTGATGGTCAATTGACAGCGAGCGAATGGCAACAAGTTGCCTTAGCAGCAGCAGTTGGAGCAACTGTAACAATTAACGTAACGATCCCTGCTAACGCTCAAATGGGATTAACGAAAATGAGAATCAGAAGTAGATTGTCAGGAAATCCAAATGGATCAGGAGATGCATGTACATCTTTAGGTTCAGGTGAAACAGAAGACTATTTAGTGAATATCCAAAGTCAACCAGCAATTCCTTACACATATTCTTGGAACGCTACGCCTGTAGTGAACACAATGAATGGTACGACAATCGCAACGAACACAACTGCAGCTCCAATTACACAGTCTTGGACAATAACAGCTGTAGAAGCAGCGACGGGTTGTGTGAATTCATTGGCGACAGCTCCAATTACAATTCAACCAGCGTTCTTAACGCCAATTGCGGTGAACAGTACACATTGTGGTGTTCAAGTACCAGCGGCTTCTGTTTCAGATCCAAATGCGTTCACAACACCAACATATAACTGGTATGCGACTTCAGCTTTAGGAACAGCGTTACAATCTACAACAGCAAATACGTACGCTGCGACAATTGGAACAACATCTACATTATATGTAACAACAACAAATCCTTCTACAGGATGTCAAAGTGATGCAGCACCAGTACTTGTTACGGTGGCAGCAGCACCAGCATTGACGCTTTCAGCTTCAACGGCTACAAACTGTTCGGCTTTGCCTACGGCATTGGTAACATTGGTGGATGGTTCTACAAGTTTCGATAATTACACTTGGACAAATACATCATCAGTTGCGGGTACGCCAACTGCAGGATATACATTTAATCCAGCTAATGCAACAGCAAATGCACCGGCTATTACAACAACGTATTTATTGACTGCTGTTCAAACAACAGGTCAGTTGTGCCAAAATCAGGCAACACTAGTTGTTACAACGAATTCATTGCCAATGATTAATTCTACGGTGGCGAATCCAACAGCAGTATGTTCTGGTGGAACGGTTAACTTGTCAGCGGCGAGTTCAACATTAACTCCAGTAACAGGTATACCAGGTCCTGCAAGTACAGGTTCGAATACGACTACAACTTACCCTTCACCATTCGGAAACTGGTACTGGGGTGCTAAACAACAGTTCCTATATACAGCAGCTGAATTAACTGCAGCAGGTTTTTCTGCTGGAAATATAACATCGTTAGCATTTGACGTAACAACGCCTATTACAACTGCGCTTACTGATTATACCATTTTAATGAAGAATACAGTTGTTACAGCGTTAACAACAACGTTTGAAACAGGGCTTTCTCAGGTTTTCTTTAGTCCTTCATACGTGCCTTCAACATTAACAGGATATGCAAACAATACGTTCAATTTAACACCATTTGCATGGGATGGAACGTCAAATGTGGTTATTGAAATTTGTTTCAATAATGGTGCGTATACAAACAATGCTGTTGCTACTTGGACAAACGCATTTACCGGTGCAGCACACTACTGGAATTCGGATGCTGCAGGTGTCTGTGCAGCTACGACAAATGGTACTGTAACCAATAATCGTCCTATGATTCAAATGGGTGGAACAACAGGAACGAATTATACACCAACGTTAGCTTGGACATGGCCTTCATTGAACCAAAATGGTACAACTGCGTCAACTGTTGTTTCTAACCCTGGAACAACAAATACAACTGCTACATACACTGTACAAGCTACGAACTCAATTACAGGTTGTTCAGTTTCAAACACAACGGCTCCTGTTACAATCTGGGCTTTACCTACAATTAATGCAGGTACCGATATCTTGATATGTTCAAACAATGCGACAGAACAAGCAACTGTAACAGCAATAGGTGCTGGTGCAACTGGTTCATATGCATGGTCGGGTCCAGTAACGGGTGTCCAAAATGCATTGCCATTTGCAGTTGGTGCTTCTGGAACGTTCAGTGTGATTGGAACAGATGGTAATGGTTGTATTAACTACGATACATTAGCCTTAACATATTCAACAATTCCAGTAGCAGCTGCAGGTGTTGATCAAGCTATTTGTTTCGGTGAAACGGCATCATTTACAGCAAATGGTTTAGCGCCATTTACATGGTCAATGACTTCTTACAATGGAAGTGGAATTTCTGCTCCAGTGTTAAGTGGTAACCTAACTGTTACACCAACGGTTCCTGGTACTTATGTATACAACGTAGGAGTAGCTAACTCTGTTGGTTGTACAAATGATGACCAAGTTCAACTGACAGTTTGGGCATTACCTATCGTAAACGCAGGTGTTGATCAAACAATCTGTAATGCTTCTCCAGCTATCTTGTCTGGTGCAGGAGCATTAACGTATACTTGGACAAACAACGTCACAAACGCGACTCCATTCTTCCCTTCTTCAACTGCTACTTATACAGTTGACGGTGTGGACATCAACGGATGTCACAATTTCGATGACGTAAACGTAAACGTATTGCCACAGCCAATCGTGAATGGTGGTATCGATCAAACGATTTGTGCTACTACACCAGCAATTCTATTTGCTCAAACTACTGCGAATACTCCAACAGCTGTTACAGGTTTCCAATGGAACAACAATGTAACGAATGGTCAACAGTTTACTCCAACAGCAACTGCTACGTACACAGTAACTGCAACAGGTGCTAACGGTTGTACAAACCAAGACCAAGTAGTTGTGAACGTATTGGCATTGCCAACAGTAAATGCTGGAAATGACATTACAGTTTGTGCTGGATTAAGCGCAACATTGAATGCAACAGGTGCAGTTTCATATTCTTGGAATAACGGTATCACGCAAGCGATTCCTTTCTACCCGAATGCAACAACAACGTATACGGTGACTGGAACAGGAGCAAATGGTTGTACAAACCAAGACCAAGTTGTTGTTACAGTAAGTACAGGACCAACAGTAACTGTAAGCGGAAGCCAAGTGATTTGTGCGAATGCACCAGCAACCTTGAGTGCTGCATCTACAAACAGTATGGGTGGATTCTGGACGACATCAAATGGTTTTGGAACAATTTCACCAAACGTTTCAAACGGTACAGTGACGTATACACCGACATCAAATGATCCAGTGGTGGTTAACTTGACATACGTAGCTTCAAATGCTTGTGGAAATGTATCTCAGTCAACTTCGGTAACGGTATTGCCAATTCCAACGGTAAATGCTGGTCCAGATATCGCTTCTTGTTCAGGTTTACCTGTAACATTATCAGCAACAAGTAATGGATTCATTACATGGAACAATAACGTTTCAAATAACGTAGCGTTTGTACCAGGTTCATCTGCAACGTACACAGTAACGGCAGTAGGAGCGAACAACTGTACAAACTCCGATCAAATGTTATTGACAGTATTGGCTTTACCAGATGTAAATGCTG
>CAIRMS010000103.1 GCA_903879765.1 uncultured Flavobacteriales bacterium | reverse complement strand
GCTGGTGACAAAGTTGCTACTGGAAAATTGATCAAACAATAATTTTTTAATTATTTATTGAGAGCCTAAGTTGAAAGATACTTAGGCTTTTTTTTACCTTAAACATTTCTAAATGAAACATGTCATCCTTACCGTAGTTGCGAGCATCTATAGTTCAATGCTCATCGCACAAGTTTTAGATGTTTCCCCAGCTTTTCCAACCGTAAATGATGTGGTCACCATCACCTATGATGCCACTCAAGGAAATGGAGCGCTGACCGGTCAGTCTCAAATTTATGCCCATGCAGGATTAATTACAAGTGCAAGCACCTCGCCATCCAATTGGCAATACGTACAAGGGACTTGGGGGACAGTTGACCCTGAAGTGGCAATGACAAACATTGGAAATAATAAACATACCATTACAATCGACATCGATCAATTTTATGGATATCCAATCGCAACAACTACTGTGCTCAAACTTGCGTTCGTTTTCCGTACCGCAAATGGTAGTATTGTCGGACGTGCAGCAGATGGAGGAGATATTTTTTACGATGTATATCCTGTAAATGCTGGATTACTCGGTCAGTTTTTCCATCCTAACAATGGTAGTATTTACAACCTAAATGATCAAATCGCTATTAATGCTGAAGCAAATACCAGTTCCACGCTGTCTTTAAAAGAGGATGGAAACATACTGACTACATTAACGAATGCGACAATATTGAATTACAATTTAACAGCAAGTTCTTCAGGAACGCATTTGTTGGAATTTGAAGTTAATGATGGAACATCCACAATTATTGATAGCATGTACTATACGGTAAATCCACCAGTTAATATTGCTAATCCGACCATTGCTGGCTTGGAGAATGGCGTGAATTACATGAATGACACAACGGTTATTTTTCAACTATATGCACCGCAAAAACAACACATTTATGTGATTGGTGATTTCAATAACTGGACACCAACAGCTGCATATCACATGAATTTGTCCACAAACAATGCCACATGGTGGTTGGAAATCACAGGACTTACTGCAGGACAAAAATATGGTTATCAGTATTTTATTGATGGCACAATGAAATTTGCAGATCCTTTGAGCTCGCTGATTTTAGATCCAAATAACGATGGTAATATCGGCGCTGCAACAAATCCGAATCCACTTCCTTATCCAAGCGGACAAACAACTGGATTTGTTTCTGTTTTTCAACCTGGTGCAACACCTTACGATTGGCAGAATACGACTTTTCAAGGTCCAGCTAAAAAGGATTTAGTTATATATGAATTGTTGGTGCGTGATTTTGTGGCAAAACACAATTATCAAACACTTATCGACACATTGTCCTATTTGGATGAACTTGGAATCAATACCATCGAATTAATGCCTCCGGGTGAATTCGAAAACAATGAAAGTTGGGGATACAATCCATCTTTTCACAAAGCACTAGATAAATATTATGGAACTCCAGAAAAATTCAAAGAATTTGTAGACAGTTGCCACAATCGTGGCATTGCTGTAGTTGTCGATATGGTCTTGAATCACGCATTCGGACAAAATCCAATGGTGAATATGTATTGGGACGCAGCGAATAATCGTCCGGCAGCAAATAATCCTTGGTTTAACGCTATTTGTCCGCACGAACCATATTGTTGGGGCTATGATTTTGATCATACTCGAATGGCGACCCAAAATTACATCGACCAAGTCAATAAATTTTGGTTGGACGAATATCACGTAGATGGATTCCGCTTTGATTACACGAAAGGTTTCGCGAATAATGCTGCTGGATATAACCTTGAAAGAATTAATTTACTGAAAAGAATGGCAGATAAGATTTGGGATGTGAAGTCAGATGCATACGTGATTTTAGAACATTGGTGCGATAACTCGGAAGAAATTCAATTAGCGAATTATGGCATGATGCTTTGGGGGAATGTAACGCATAGTTATGGTGAAGCAACAATGGGTTACACCAGCACATCAAATATCAGTTCAGGGATATACACGAATAGAACATGGACCGTTCCCCATTTAGTATCTTACATGGAAAGTCATGATGAAGAACGATTGATGTTCAAAAACCTGACCTATGGAAATCAAACTAATCCAAATCACAATGCGAAAAACTCCTATGTTGCTTTGGGAAGAATGCAAACAGCAGCAGTGATTTTCTTAACACAGCCTGGCCCACGTATGATTTGGCAATTTGGTGAATTAGGATATGATATTTCCATTGACAATCCATGTCGTGTGTGTAATAAACCCATTCTATGGAATTACTTTACGCAAGCTAGAAGAAGACAACTATATGATGTCTACTCCGCTACCTTGAAACTGAGAAATGATTACGAAACATTTCGTTCCTTGAATTTCACTTACAACTTAAGTGGCGCAGTGAAAAAAATGAAATTAACCGACCCGTCGATGAACGGTGTTGTGATCACTAATTTTGCTGTAACTTCTCAAAATGGATCTCCAAATTTCCATCACAATGGATGGTGGTACGAATATTTTACAGGAGACAGCGTGAATGTTTCGGATGTTAACATGAATTTCGCATTGGAGCCAGGGGAATACCGAATCTATACAGATGTACGTTTAGATCAACCTTTTATCACCGATGCACCTGTATCGATTGACGAAGTAATGGAATCACATTTCCCTATGATTGTTTATCCAAATCCAAGTGTGAGTGATTTGCATGTTGCGTTTAGTGCAGAAGGAATGAATGCGATGGAATTAATGGTGATAAATGAAGCTGGTCAAGTGGTTTATTCTCAAAAAGGAACCACAAATCCAGGTGAAAACGATGTATTACTGAATGTGCAGGATTGGAAAAATGGTTCGTACCATGTTTTACTGAGAGTAGGTAAATTCTATTCGAATGAAGCATTTATTATTCAACATTAATGAAGTCCTTTTGCCTCTTTGTCCTTTTAGTATTCATAGAGTTGAGTGTCAAAGCTCAGTTTGTTCATCCTGCGAATAACAACGCATTTCTTCAAAATGAAGTGGCAAGTGTTTATGTGACTATGTCGGCAGTCGATGCGCAAACAATGGTAACCGATAGTTTGTATTCGGATTTTCCCTTTGTAACATCTGTTATTTATTCCTCTTCAGCTATTCAAGACACCATCACTAATGTGGGTATTCATGTGCGTGGAAATACATCGAGAAATGCAGCGAAGAAGTCCTTTGAATTGTCATTCAATAGCTACGTTCAAGGTAGAAAATACCGTGGATTGGAGAAAATGAAGCTAAATGGCGAACACAATGACGTGTCTATTTTGCGATCTAAAGTTTCGTATAACCTATTAACGCAATGCGGACTTCCATCGCCACGTACTAGTTACATCAAATTATACATCAACAATGAATATAAAGGATTATATATACATGTTGAACATTTTGATGAAGAATACATCCAAAAAAGATTTCCCAATGACAATGACGGCAATTTATTCAAGTGCTTTTATGGTTCAGATTTAACCTATCACGGAACAAATCCAACGTATTACCAAAATACCTACAAATTGAAAACAAATGAAGCCATGAATGATTATTCAGGTCTCATTCAGTTTATCAATGTGTTAAATAATTCAGCTGCAGCTAATTTTGTTTGTGATATACAAGACGTTTTCGACGTAGATTCTTATTTGAGAACACTTGCAGTAGAAATCTTGATTGGACAATGGGACGGATACGCTTACAATAAAAACAACTACTTTCTGTACGAACGTCCATCGGATGGTAAATTTATATTCTTAGAATATGATCTAGATAACACCTTCGGAATTGATTGGTTCAATATCAACTGGTCCACAAGAAACATCTATTCATGGGCGAATGCAAATCGACCGCTCTATTCAAAGCTATTGGCAGTTCCATATTTTAAGGATCGCTTTAATTACCACATGAAGGACATCCTTACGAATTATTTTTTACCAGCACCTCTTAACAGCAGTCTACAAGCAACTCAAAATTTGATTTCTAATGCCGCTTTAGCAGATGATTACAAAGGATACGATTATGGATTTACGGATCAAGATTTCTTAGATGCCATAGATCAAGCATGGGGATTTCATGTGACACAATCAATCAGTGAATACATACAAGATAGATATAGCTCTGCGAATAGTCAAGTGTTGGCCCACCAAAACATTCAGAATCCATGTACTTCAGGATTAGAAGTGTTTTCGTTTGGAAATGCGCTCAAAGCGATAAAGGCTGTAGATGTATTGGGCAGGGAAATACCTTTAGATACTAAAAATTGCATCAAAATAGTGAGCTATGAAAATGGATCGGTTAAACAACTTTATGAATATGAATAAGGGATACTTTTTATCAATCGTAATGTTCTGTGTAGTTCAATTGAATGCGCAAATCTTAACACATGTAGAACCTGCAAATTGGTGGGTTGGAATGGAGCACCATGAAGTACAAGTCTTATTGCATGGAAAAAACATCGCCAACTATCAGGTGGAGGTTTCAGGATTGCCAATCACAGGAATCATTAAAACGGAAAATCCGAATTATTTATTTGTTACCGTTGAAACAAAGGATAAAGTTGCCGGTACCTATCCGATTAAACTCATCGATAAGAAAAAGGAAATCACTCATTTTGACTTCAAACTTGAAGAACGAATGAACAACAGTGCGCTAAGGGAAAGTTATACTTCTGCGGATGTCGTTTACTTATTAATGCCTGATCGCTTTGCGAATGCCAACGAGGGACTAGATAAGCATCCGGACACGAAAGAAGTTTCAGATCGTTCGAATCCAGGTGGAAGACACGGTGGAGACATCATTGGGATCATTCAACGTTTGAATTACATTAAAGAATTGGGTGCGACCGCGATTTGGACCACTCCTATGCTCGAGGATAACGAAGAGACGTATTCGTATCATGGATACGCGCAATCTGATTTGTATAAAATCGACCCGCGTTATGGAACCAACTCTTGGTACAAGGAAATGGTATTGGAAGCACATCGCCAAGGATTAAAAGTGATCAAAGATGAAGTTCCAAACCACTGGTCAAGCAAGCATTGGATGATTCTAGATTTGCCTTCGCAAGATTGGATTCATCAATTCCATTCCTTTACGCGTTCAAGTTACCGCACAAGTACACAAATGGATCCATATGCGTCTCAAAAAGATAAGAGTGCATCAGAAGACGGTTGGTTTGATACAACCATGCCAGACATGAATCAGTCCAATCCTCTTTTGTTGACATACTTAATTCAAAATACCATTTGGTGGATTGAATACGCGCAATTAGATGGACTTCGAGTAGATACATATTCCTATAACGATAAAGAGGCCATTTCTACTTGGACAAAAGCGATTACAGACGAATACCCAAAACTGAATATTATGGGTGAAGTTTGGATGCACACTCAAGCACAAATTTCCTATTGGCAAAAAGATAGTCCGGTTGGAGCCATTGACTCTTACAATAGCCACCTTCCAACGGTGATGGATTTTACGATGCACGATGCGTTCATGCAGGCCTTCAATGAATCAAAACAAGATTGGGACAAAGGAATGGTTCGATTTTATGACAATATTGCCAACGATTATCTATACAAAGACCCATCCAATTTACTCGTGTTCTTTGAAAATCACGACACCAAACGCTTTAATGAATATTGTCCAAATATTGCAGATTATAAACTAGCACTGACGCTTATTTCCACAACAAGAGGTATCCCACAGATTTATTATGGATCTGAAATCGGGATGAAAGGCAATAAAGATCTTGGTGATGCAGACATCCGCAGAGATTTCCCAGGTGGATGGGCTGCTGATCGGCACACTGGTTTTTGCAGTAGCGAAGATGCCCAGTGCCATGTCTATCAAACGGGAAGAACACCGGAAGAAGAAGCGTATTTTCAGTTTACCAAGTCCTTGTTGAATTGGAGAAAAAACAATAAGATCATTCACGAAGGTAAATTGATGCAATTTGTCCCGGAAAACAATGTATACGTCTATGCGCGCTACAAGGAGCCAAATGGAATGTACGATATACCAGGAAAACAAGTCGTTTTGGTTGTTATCAATAACTCTGCGAAGGATGAAACGATTCGTTGGGATCGCTATCAAGAAATGATCCAAAGTAAAGAAATGGGTGTGGATGTGCTCACAAAACAAACCGTAAATTTCGACCTAAAAACAGCAGTTATACCTGCAAAAACTGCGTATATTCTAGAACTTAAATAAAG
>CAIRMS010000102.1 GCA_903879765.1 uncultured Flavobacteriales bacterium | reverse complement strand
TCTTTTCCATATCAAAAATAGTAATTTTTTGATTAGAGTATCATTTCTAATGGAAAATTAATGATGGATTGTTTTAATTGAACATTGCAAAGTGATTGACATGTTTCGTTTTCTGTGAATAGCGATGAAATATTCGTCTATACTCATCACCCCTAAGCTAAGCTCATTAGTAGATTAGCACATTAAAACATTAGCACATTGGACAATTAGCACATTAGACCATTAGCACATTAACCCGGGATTACTCGCTGTCGCTCTTGATCCCTTTAGGGGGAGTCGCTTCAAAGAATCTAAAAAGCTAAGCTGCTTCGCACCTTTGGCTTTTTTTTTTGTTTTCAATTAGCTTACAAAAGCAAGCTTTTGATGCGCTTGAAAACAAAAAAAGCCAGCCTTAAGGCTAGCTTTTTGATTCTTTGGCGGAGAGTGAGGGATTCGAACCCCCGGAACCTCGCGGTTCAACAGTTTTCAAGACTGCCGCAATCGACCACTCTGCCAACTCTCCGGGGCAAAAGTACACAAACTTTCAGAATTGACAAGCGTTCAGATAAAATAATTCGAAAAATATTATTGAATGTTTACCTTTGTTCCATGAAACTAAAGCAAGTACCACTCGAGGAATTGAACGCCATGAATAAGGACACCTTTATGGAAAAACTTGGTATTCAATATGTTGAAATTGGAGAGAACTATGTCGTTGCATCGATGCCTGTCGATCAGCGCACCAAACAACCCATGGGACTTTTACACGGTGGCGCAAGTGCTGCTTTGGTAGAAACAGTTGGGTCCTTGGGTTCCCTCCTACTGATCGACCACGAAACACACTACGCTGTTGGACTCGAAGTCAGTGCGAATCACGTCGGTGGAATCCAAACAGGTGAAGTATTAGCAAAAGCAACACTCGTTCATGGTGGAAAAACCACCCATTTATGGTCCATAGAAGTACGTGAAAAAGATACCGACCGCCTAATCTGCACGGGGAAACATACGGTCATGGTATTGCAAAAGAAATGAGATGAATATCCAACGAACGGAATTTCTGTCCGCCAAACAATTCTCTGAAATCAATGCGCTTTGGAATGAGGAATATCCTCTTCAATTAAAGGATCGCTTGGCTTTACTTTTGGAGGACAACACGAAAACGATGCACTTTTATCTATTGGATCAATTGGAACAAATCATAGCTTGGTCAGTACTTTTCGAAAAAGAACAGGACTTACGTTTTTCCATACTTGTATCTCGGAAACATCAAAAGCAAGGACTGGGCTCTATACTTTTAACAGAAATGAAAAAAGAAGACTTGGCTTTTTCAGGCTGGGTCATCGACCATGACTTGGACCTGCTTTCGGATGGAGGCAACTATCCATCACCATTGAGTTTTTACCTGAAAAACGGTTTTAAAGTGGATGAATCCCATCGCTTAAACAATGAAATGATCAAAGCTGTATTAGTTCGGCATCAACCTTTGAAGTAAAGCTCACTCCATACCATGCCATAATTCTCGGTAAACGTATTCTAATCTTCTATATGAATATACGACTTGATGGAAGAAACATATTCTTCAAATGCGCTGAAACCTTTTGGAGTAATTTTACAGATGGTCACTGGATACTTACCTTTGAATCCTTTAGTTACTTTTATATATTCCGCCAAATGTAGCTTATCGATTTGTAGACTTAAATTCCCAGCACTAGCTTTTGTTTTTTCTTTCAAATAAACAAATTCAGCTTCCTCCAGTCCAATTAATAAGGAAACTATTGCTAAGCGTAATGGAGAATGAAGTAAGGGGTCTAAGATCTTAAACATTGCTTTTTCTCATGGTGATTCCTGGAATAATAAAGGATGTAATGCAAGCAATCGAAGCGAATAAGTATGCGATTTCTACATTTGACAAAATGCTAAAAATGGAAAGTAACATGCTAAATATTCCACCGAAAATAGATATGTTATGTTTAGAAATTCCACCAATAACGAAAACGGTTAAACCGCTGATTAAGGGAAAAAAGATAATGGATAATGGCAAGGATAAAAAGGTTGAAGCAAATGTAAAAATACCATACATTATTGCGAATCCCGTAAATCCGAAAAAATAGACTTTCTCTAGTTGCGGGACATAAGTTTCGTTTTTCTCGTCCCTTCTTTTGTTTATATAAGAGAGAATACCTCCGATAGGAAATAAGATCCAACTAAATGAATTTAGAAAACTTCCACTGAGATTAGGTTTTAAACTGATGAAAAATTGAATGAGGAAATAACAACAAAGAATAGTACCCCAAAGATTGTAGTAAAAAGCAGCGCCCGTTTTTGTTGTTTTCGCTTCATTAATGGCTGCCTCAATTGTTTTTAATGAGTCAGTTGCGTTAAATTTATTTTCGTCCATGATTATTTCTAAATTTTAAGAAACAAATATAAACTAGTTACAAATGTTAACCAAATATTTCTCGAACACGCGAAAAAAAAGACGCGTTGTATCCTGCATTCCTTTAAACCTCAAATACGAATGATCAGCCATATACAACCCAAATTTTAATTATACCGAATACGGTACAATTAAACATCCGAAGTGAATATACTATATTGTTTTTTCGAATAAATGATAATAGAAAAAAAATGTGTTTCCCGTCTTCTCCGCCCCAGGAACTTACTCCCTTCTCTCCCCAATCTGCTGTCTCCACATCGCATAGTACAAGCCTTTTTCAGCAAGTAATTCCTCGTGTTTTCCAGTTTCAACAATGACTCCTTTTTCGAGAACGAAAATCTTGTCTGCATGCATAATCGTGGATAAACGGTGAGCAATTAAAACAGTAATGTGCTCTTTGTGACTTCCAATTGAACGAATGGTATTGGAAATCGCTTCTTCGGTAATGGAATCCAAAGCGGAAGTTGCTTCGTCAAAGACTAATAAACGTGGATTACGAATCAAGGCACGTGCAATGGACAAACGTTGTTTTTCTCCGCCTGAAAGTTTCATTCCACCTTC
>CAIRMS010000101.1 GCA_903879765.1 uncultured Flavobacteriales bacterium | reverse complement strand
GCCATCGGAAACGTATACATCTACAAAGCCGCAACTGCGGGAATGGAAAATCGTCCAACGGTGATTCTTCAGGCTCACTTGGACATGGTTCATCAAAAGAATTCCGACACAACTTTCGACTTCGATCAACAAGGAATCGAAATGATTGTTGATGGTGATTGGGTACGTGCAAACGGAACAACACTTGGTGCCGATAACGGAATTGGCGTAGCAGCGATCATGGCGATTTTGTCGTCGACAGATATTCCACATCCAGCCGTTGAAGCGTTTTTCACTGTGGACGAAGAAACTGGGATGACCGGAGCGATTAAAATGGACCCAAGCTTTTTGAGCGGATCGATTTTATTGAACATTGACACCGAAGACGACGACGAATTATCCATCGGATGCGCCGGAGGAATCGACACAAATACAACTTACACGTACGGACAAGTTCCAGTACAAGGAGAAACGTTCACCCTTTCAGTTCGCGGATTGTTGGGCGGACATTCCGGAATGGACATCGACAAAGGACGTGGTAATGCGAACAAATGGATGGCGAGAATCCTTTGGGAAATGAAACAAGTGACAAACATCCAATTGATTTCCTTCGATGGCGGAAGTTTGCGCAATGCCATTCCACGTGAAGCAACTGCTGTGATTGCAAGCAACGATATTTCTGCTGTAAAATCAGTCTTCGCAGAGATTTCCGCAACTTTGAAAGAAGAATACGTAAGCATTGAACCAAATTGTCAATTTGACCTTCAAGCGACAGCGACATCAGAACAAGCGATGGCAGAGAACGATTTCTCAAAAATCATTTCCTTGCTTTGTTCTGTGCACAATGGCGTTTACCGAATGAGTCCGGACATCGTTGGATTGGTGGAAACTTCTTCCAGTTTAGCGAGAATCATCATCAAGGATGGAAGTTTTGTTTCACAATCATTGCAACGAAGTAGTGTTGAATCAACCAAACGCGAAGTGTGTATGGTAATGCGTGGTGCCTTCGAAAATGCAGGATGTAAAGTAGAACAAACAGGCGATTATCCAGGATGGAAACCGAATCCAAATTCAGGAATTTTGAATGTAATGGAGAACTTATACCACGAACTTTTCAACGAGAAAGCTAAAGTAAAAGCGTGTCACGCAGGATTGGAATGTGGAATTCTTGGCAAACACCTTCCAGGTGTGGACATGATTTCTTTCGGACCAAATATCCGTGCTGCACACTCGCCGGATGAAAAAGTACAAATATCTTCCGTTCAGAAATTCTGGAACTTTTACATAGAAACCTTTAAAAGAATTGCTTGATCTCCACCTATCAAGAAACTCAAAATCCTTATTTTTAGCACATGAATTTTCAATTAAATACAATCGAAGAAGCCATTTCAGAAATCCAACAAGGACGCGTAGTCATTGTGGTGGATGATGAAGGACGTGAAAACGAAGGCGACTTCTTAACAGCAGCAAGAAACGCGACACCCGAAGTCATCAATTTCATGGCAACACACGGACGCGGATTAATTTGCGCTCCAATTAGTGAAGAACGTTGTAATGCTTTAGGATTAGAAATGATGGTACAAAGCAATTCTGCTGCATACGAAACACCCTTTACGGTGAGCATCGATTTAATTGGACACGGATGTACAACAGGAATTTCTGCCAGTGATCGCTCCAAAACAATCTTGGCATTAATTGATCCAACAATCAGACCAGAAGAATTAGGAAAACCTGGACATATTTTTCCATTAAGAGCACGCAAGGGCGGCGTTTTGCGTCGAGCAGGACACACAGAAGCAGCGGTGGATTTATCCCGTTTAGCCGGATTCGAAGAAGCAGGAGTCATCGTTGAAATCTTGAATGAAGATGGAACGATGGCACGTGTCCCAAGTTTGATTGAAATCGCGAAAAAATTCGATTTAAAAATAGTTTCCATTGAGGATTTGATCAAATACCGTGTGGAACATGAATCCT
>CAIRMS010000100.1 GCA_903879765.1 uncultured Flavobacteriales bacterium | reverse complement strand
CATTTAAGGAATATTGATAGAAACTAGAGCCGATTTTATTTTCAGGATTCCAATAAAAATAAATGGACTGTCCATCAATAGACCAATCATACGATTCCGGGGAGTTTCCAACGAACGCAGTTCCAGACATAATTTGTTTCAGGTCTAATTGTGCATTCGGATGAAATGTAGCTGCACAAATAGCAATCAATCCAAAGAGTAATTTTTTCATGCCTTAAAATTACAATTCTCTGCTTAATCCATGCATTTTTGAACGAAAAACAAGGAAGTCCTAAGGGAAAAATGTAACTTCGTTATTCAAACAATGAGTAATTGAAAAGACTTTTATATTTCTTGCTAAGTGAGCGTCAATACCTGATGACTTTACACAGAAGTTTTTACTTCATGTATCGTTTAGGTTTATTGAAAAACAAACCATCTTTTAAGTTCCATTATTTTATTCAGCGGATTATACAGCCCGATTATGTTGTGATTGATATTGGAGCAAACCTTGGCTATTTTGCAAAAACGTTCTCTCGTTTGGTTCCAAATGGCAAGTTAATTGCCATAGAGCCCTTGCCTCAATTTCATGCGGTATTAAATTACTTTATTGGGAACAAAGAAAATGTGGAACTTCACAATGTCGCACTTGGAAAAACATCCGGATCTATTACCATGGTTTTACCCAAAACAAATGGTATGATGCGAACAGGACTACCGCATGTCATGCGAAATGAACAAGAAGCTGAACATGAAACAACGCAACAAGTTCAAATGGTGAACACCTCGGCGTTTTTCAGTACGTTCGAGCGAATTGATTACATCAAATGTGACATTGAAGGACATGAATGGGAAGTATTTAGTCAGCTGGGAGCTGTTTTAACGGAAAAGCGTCCAATTGTTCAAATCGAAATTGACAATAAAAACACGGAATTATTATTGAAATTTTTCGCGGAATTAAATTATATACAACACGGGATTGTCAATGGGAAATGTATTGCTGAAAATGGAAAACAGTCCGAACAAGGTGATTATTTATTCATTCCAGCTGAAAAAATAAATTTAGTAAATCAATGGAACGCTTAAAATTTGTTGTTCTTTTCGCTATCCTTGGATTGTTCTATGGCTGTGACAAAGGAGCTGGAGAATTTATCATTAACGGTACGGTAACAGACGCGACATTTCAAACTGGACATTCGGGAGCGGAAATTAGCTTGTACAAAATTCCTTTAGCATCAAATAACGAACAATTTGTTTCCAGTAAAATCTTAGGGACGGATGGTAAATTTGAATTTAATGTCCCGCGGGAACGTTTAGAGAAATACATTCTTCGTGTCAATAAATCGCTTTATTTTCCGATTGAAAAAACCATTTATTTCTCTGAATTAAAATTAAAAGAGGAAAATAAATTCGATTTAACAACTTGGGCGCAATCATGGCTGGCTTTAAAATTCGTCAACCAGAATCCTCTTTCTATGGATCATTTCCGTTACATTAAACAATCCGGATATGCCTCTTGTGCAGAATGCTGCCCGAGTACCGAACAAGATTTTTACGGGGCCTTGGACACCACTATTTATTGCGTCAACAAGGGAAATACGCTTTATTCCTTACTTTATTGGGTAATAAACACGACAAATCAAGGATATTTAGAAGCGAATACAACTGCGTTTGACACTACGCAAATCTATTTAAGTTATTAAGGTTCTACTAACAGAACTTTATATTTCAAAAGTCCATCCTCTCGAGAACACGCATTAAAATGCCACCATTCCGTTTGAAGTTGACGAAATTTCTGCGACTTCATTACCTTCCGTAGCAAGTCTCTGTTTTCTATATGAACAGGACTTAATTTTCCTTCAGCAAGAAACTGTTTTTCTTTTGATGGATAAGCAATTTGACGGATATCGTCATATCCTGCACCCATATCAAGCGGTTCTCCGTTTTGATTCACAATCGTTAAATCTACCGCAGCACCTAAATTATGTAAACTTCGGTTCTTTGGATTGGATACAAACTTTCCACGTTGTGCCGGAGGCAAAGAATCAAGTGCGTCCCACATTTTTTGCTGTACGCTAACAGGACGAAGTGCATCGTAAATCAACAAGTGAAAACCAGGTTTTATTTCCGATAAATAATCTTGAACTTTCGAAAGACGTTCGGCAACATCCTTTTGCAAATAGGCATTTTTAAGTCGGTCATACAAAACAATGCCCATGAAATTATCCGATGTAGCATATTTCAACTCAACGAAAATATCCTTGTTTAATGATTGGACATCCACTAAATTAAATTGTGACAAAAATGTGGTGTCCTTTAGCTTTTCTGAGTCTAGCGCTTCAATCGTTACCTTAGGAATTTTGGTTGATTTTGCCGCTACCTTATTTGACGGAACGACATCCGAACAAGAAAAAAATAAAATAAAAATAGAAAGAACTATAGTGATCGTTCTCATGCCAATATTGCCTGTGTTTCGCTTGTAATGCGTTGACGAAGTCCATCAGAAACAGGATGCAACGGCAAGCGCATTTTCTCCAACATGATGTTTTGAACGTTTAAGGCTACTTTTACACCACCTGGATTTCCTTCTTCAAAGAACATTTTCGTGATGTTAAACAAGTCATAGTGTTCTTTTCTCGCTGTATCAAGATCACCTGTCATAGAAGCGTGAACCATCGCAGAAAACTTTTTAGGGAAGGCATTGGCAACCACGGAAATCACTCCATCGGCGCCAGCTGCAATCAATGGCATGGTTAAATTATCATCACCAGAAAGCACACCGAAATCCGGACGACGCAAACGGATAATTTCCATAATTTGCTCCATGTTTCCAGAAGCCTCTTTTACCGCAACAATATTAGGAATTTCACTCAAAGCCAAAGTTGTTTCCGGTGTCATATTTGAGCCTGTTCGACCAGGAACATTGTATAGAATAATTGGTAAATCCGTGTAGGATGCTACTAATTTAAAATGCTCAACAATCCCTTTTTGAATCGGTTTATTGTAATAGGGCGAAACGGACAAAATTCCATCGACACCATTCGGTAGTTTCGCAAAAATTCCTTCCAAAGCACGGGTGTTGTTCCCTCCTACGCCATAAACAATGGGCAATTGACCTTTATTTTCATCAATTACTGTTTGAAGTACTTCCATTTTCTCTTCTTGAGTCAGCACAGGTGATTCGCCTGTAGTACCTTGAACGACAAGAAAATCCGTTCCTTCATCAATTTGCATGCGTACCAAACGACGCAGCGCATCAAAGTCAATTTGTTCATTTTCCAAAAATGGAGTAACTAAAGCTACACCTGCACCAGTGAATGGATTATTCATTTGAAGATATTTTTTTAAGTGTTTCGATGACGAAATGAAGCATTTCTGATGGCTTTTCTGATCCAGCATTTAACTGCAAATCAAAAGAGGAATCTTTTTCATTCACAATAATTTTGCGTTGAACAACTGAATTCTGCACGTATGGGAAAATTTTTGTCTCCGTATGTCCAAACCAAACTAATAAATCATAGGTTCGATTTAATTCTGTTTCCAGTTGAACATCTTTTAATTTACTCCAAAAATTAAAGTCCAGAGGAGAATTATAATAAATTAAAAAATGCGGGGGAAGCGTGTTTTTATCCACTTCCTTCGGTACATTCACAACGATAATCAATCGGTCAACATTGCTCTCATTGAGCATATTGTCCAAGGACTTTCTGAAATCTTTTAATTGCTCCTCATTTTCATAGTTGAATGCAACGAGCAAAGATTTAGCTGACTCCCAAATATTTTTACTACTCACTAGCTGATCAATTTTATAAATTCATTTTCACTAATCAAAGTAACACCTAGGTTACTTGCTGTTTTTAACTTCGCAGGTCCCATATTGGCACCTGCAATTAGGAAATCTGTTTTACTCGAAACAGAGGAACCTACTTTTCCGCCATTTCGCTCAATTAATTCCTTCAATTCATCTCTTGAAAATGTCTCAAATGTTCCTGACACAACAAGGATTTTACCGCTCAGCAAGGAAGATGCTTGTTCCTTTTTAATCGTTTCAAAAGAAAGTCCAATTTCATGTAATCGCCGAATTAAAGCTAAATTAGCTGAATCTTGGAAATAGTTGAGTAAAGAGACAGCAATTTTTTCACCAATTTCTTCTACTTCGATTAGTTCATCATAGTTTGCTTGCATAAGCGCATCCATATTACCGAATGCTTGCGCCAATTTTTTCGCCACTGT
>CAIRMS010000099.1 GCA_903879765.1 uncultured Flavobacteriales bacterium | reverse complement strand
GGAAAATTATACAATTGGTATGCAGTAAACGATTCTCGTAACATGGCGCCAAAAGGTTGGCATATACCAAGCAATGCAGAATGGACTGAAGTTGGAAAACAGATACTTGATAGTAAAAATAGTAAAATTGTCATATTCAATGAATTTAGCGGGTTTCGACTCAGTCAAGGTAAGTTCAAATGGATTGATAAATGTGCAGGATGGTGGAGTACTACTGAGGTTACTGAAAATTTCGCCTTAGGTCGGAATTCGTATGGCAATAGTGCTGAGCTTAGAAATCTCCATGATGACATGGGCTACGGCAGTAAGAAGCTTGGTTTGTCAGTTCGTTGCGTAAGAGATTAATTTATGCACTGTTAGTTATTTTAATAGGAAAGCACTAACGAAACACGAACGATAACTAAATGCACAGCATATGCCATTTACCTTTTCACATCCCGCGATCGTTTTACCGTTGACATTTTTGCCAAGACATTGGTTTTCATTGACTGGACTAATCATTGGAAGTTTGACACCAGACTTTGAATATTTTTTACGCATGCGCATTCAAAGCAATTACAGCCATACCATTAGTGGACTTTTTTGGTTCGATATTCCATTAGGAATCGTTCTCGCCTATCTTTTTCACCAAGTTGTTCGTGACCGTTTGTTCGACAATTTGCCTACCTTTTTAAGAACTCGACTTTCCAGGTTTAAGCAGGTCGATTGGCATTCGTATTTCAAAAGGACTTGGCTTGTCGTCATCCTTTCTGTTTTTATTGGCGCAGTTTCACACCTATTTTGGGACAGCTTTACGCACGATCATGGCTATTTTGTTCAGAAAATCCCCGCTTTAACTAACACTATGGACATTTTCGGTATGCAGGTACCGGTTTTGAAAATCTTACAACATGGGAGCACTTTAGTTGGCGGACTTGCCATTCTTTTTGCATTGTTTCGACTCACACCCGAAAAAAGCGTGACTGGAAAATTGAACCTAAACTATTGGGGTATTTTCACAACATTAACTTTGACGATTATTGCGCTTCGACTTTTTAACGGACTTGACATCAAACAATACGGGAACGCAATCGCAACAGGTATTTCTGCTGCACTCATTTCATTGACACTAACACCATTGTTACTCAAGCAGATGTATAAAGGATAGTGTCAGAAAACAGAAACTGTACTAAAACGGATGTGTTGTGCGTCCATTGATGTAAGGAATTAAAAAACAAATTAGAAATCCTTTCAAACAGAAAAAAAATGATGAAACATTTGACGAAACTAATTTTTCCCTTCACGGTAATCTTGTGCTTGAATTCAACGTTTGGACAAGCAACTAAACTAGAAGCCATCGTCGAAGAAATATCCAAAATCAACGAAGTTCAACACCAGCGAATTGGGTATGGCGGAACGGAAAGTGAAAACTTTAAAAATTTCAAAAAACTGAAAGCGCTTGCCTCGACAGAAGAATTAGTTAAGTTGACAGATCACACTAATGCCACTGTTGCATGTTACGCGAGTTGGGCATTAGCGGACATTGCTTATCCTGATCTAAAATCCATTTTTCAGAAGTTTATTGACCACGATAAACAGGTTGAAACATTTAGCGGTTGCATCAAATCCCCAGACTTTATTTCGAGCGAATTATATCATTGGTATTGGAACCACATGGAGCTATCAAAACGACCATCAGATCAACTATTATTCGAACTCGATAGCATTGTGCTATTCAGTACGAAAACAAATTGGCTTCTTCTGAACAGGGCTTTGGAAAATAGAGTTTACACAGAACCCATCAAAAGTCGAATTGCGCTATTGGCATTTGAAAAAGGAAACATGGATGCCGTTCTCTACTTAAGCAATTGGCACAAAGCAGAATATGTTGATAAAATCAAAACAGCGCTCTTGAGACACTTGAACACAAGCAATTTTAAAAATACTGGAACGACAGATTATTACAGGACCATTGAAGAATTGTTTAAGTTTTTGCTAGTTTTATTGTTTGTTTTATTGTTTTAAAGATATTTGAGACTGTATTAAATCTGCGATTCGGTTTACCTAATTTTAGCAAAGATAATTATAGACCTAATTTAGCTGATTAGTGTTGCGTTTGATATAGTAAAGAATATTATAGGGTCTGTATTCCCCTTCCTTACGCTTCTTGAATATTTATCGATTTATGAGCTTCTCATTCTCCTAATAAATTTTATTGAGGCATTCAGGATAGAGTATATGGTTGAGTTATAGCATTTTCTTCGCCTCAGCCATGCTTAGC
>CAIRMS010000098.1 GCA_903879765.1 uncultured Flavobacteriales bacterium | reverse complement strand
CCGACACAGCATGTTATCAAAAATTCCGATTCTCCCTTCGCATCTATTATTAATTAATTGTAACTTTTTTTCACTCGTAACAATTTTTTGCAATTATATTTTATATTTGTGTAAGATCCTGAATATGAATGTAAAGACAAACGCTTTCTTAAAATAATTCTAAATGAAGAGGCCTATTCTTATAGTCTTTTAAATAAAGAAATAATTTTAATTTGACTTGATGAAAACAATTATATTTCTTAGCGCATTATCAAGTACCTCATTTTTTTTTGGTCAAACAGCTGGCAGTGGTATGACAGATATTGACGGCAACGTTTACGCTACTGTCATAATTGGCTCACAGGAATGGGTAAGTGAAAATTTAAATGTTTCCAAGTATAACGATGGAACGATCATTCCACAAGTGACTGACCCTGCTGCATGGGCCAATTTAACGACAGGTGCATGGTGTTACTACAACAATGATCCAGCAAACGGCTTAATCTATGGTAAGTTATACAATTACTATGCAGTTGCTGGAATACATGACACCATCGCGTCTACTCCAAACAAAGTGTTGGCCCCAACAGGCTTTCACGTGCCCACAGATACGAACTGGACCGATCTTACCGATTATTTAGGCGGTTTACTTGTCGCAGGTGGAGAGATGAAAGAGATCGGCACGGCACATTGGATGAGCCCAAATACAGGTGCTACCAATAGCAGCGGTTTTACGGGTCTTTCAGATGGTTTTCGCTTTGACTATGGCTTTTTTTTCGGTGTGGGCTCCTATGCTAATTGGTGGAGTTCGACAGAGTACACAAATATCACAACAAATACGACAGATGTCTGGATCCGGCACTTAGATCATGACAACAGCGCTGTAACAAGAAGCGCAGCATTAAAAGCGTCAGGTTTCTCCGTTCGCTTAATAAATGACACCTTGTTCAGTGATTCTCCGTCAAACATTGAAACAATTGAGGGTAAGACAATTAATGTCTATCCAAATCCTACTAGCGATTATGTTGTAATTGATTTAGGTAATTTAACGAATTCGGGTGATTGGAATTATACGATCACAAATACACTAGGTCAAGAAATAAAAAAGGGTTATTTCACCACACAACAAACCATTATCAATCTAAACGATATAACAGGTGAAGGACTTTATATGGTTAAAATCCATGATGTTTCAGGTAATTATTTTATCACCATGAAAGTGCAATTAAAATAGCATAAAACCATTTTAAAATATAAAAAAAATAAGTCATTCTTACCGAATCCCCCTATTCATTGTAGTTTTTTAAGGGTCAAATATCGAGACCTCCGCGTTCTACCAAGCACGATTTATTTTTAAACAGCACCAACGTATAACATCACTACATGAGTATGTTTTGAGCATCCCATCAAAGAAGGTTCAGAAATCACGAACATCAATAAATCGAATAACATCACTTACGGAATTTACTACCGCCATAACGAAAGAACAATCCATATAAAAAATAACTCCACTTTAAGATAACTCAAAAGATGAACAAGCTTTCAGAAAAAAGCAATAAATTTAGTCTATGAATGAACTCATCAATTCCATCTACGCAAAAAAAAATCAATTTATCTGTCGAGACACGGGAGAAGAAATGATATTAATTCGATTAGAAAACAACGTCGCAGATTTCAATCAATACCTTACATTAAACGAAGTTGGTGCATTCATTTGGGAAAATATTGAACCAAGCGATGATGAAGGAAGCTTAGTTGCAAAAATTTGCGCAGAATTTGACGCGGAACAGGACGAGGTTCGGGAAGATGTAAAGCAGTTTGTTTCAAAACTTCACCTTCATCTGCATTCCTAATGAAAAAAATAGGTTGCTTGGAAATCGCAGGATTTCAATTTGAACTCAATTCCACATGTGAATTACCCATTTCCCTTGATGTAGGATTTCAACATTTTATTTCGAAAGAAGAAAAAGTTACTGATCGCACAATAATCGTTCATAATGAAATTATTGAACGTCCATTACATGCATTTTTAGCCTACGAAGCAAAACAAGAAAATAACCTTTTATGGCAAATTTTCCAATCGGAGGATTTGTTATTTATCGAATTATACAAACCTGATTCACATCACATTCAGCAAAAAGCCACTTATTCTTCGAAAACAAAAACATGGAATGTTTATTGTCAAGCGGTTACGAATGCTGATGAAAAACAATCTTTGGAGCCTTTAGCCTATCCCCTAGCCCCGCTCATGTGGTACTACCTCACGACGGAAGAAGACCTCATCATGATTCATGCATCTGGAATAAGTTTAAATGGGAAAGGCCGACTTTTTTCAGGATTCAGTGGTGTTGGAAAAAGCACTTTAGCGGAGTTATGGAAGAAAGAAGGAGCTACTGTAATCAATGATGACCGCTTATTGATTCGAATCATGCCAGATGGGTCAATTAGAATGTATAATACTCCAATGCCATACATCGACGCATCGAAACAAGCAGAACTACAGCACATCTACTTACCTTTTCATTCGAAAGAAAATTCATATGAAACATTAAGTGGGGTAAAAGGACTGACACATGTAATGGCCTTTTGTATACAACATGGTTATGATCAACAAGCGATTTTACATCACATGGCAGTTATTGAAAAATTAATGAACTTTTGCTCTATTGCTAAAATTGGAGTTGTTCCAACGACTGAAATATGTTCCTTTTTAATCCAGCATGAAGTTTAAACATCGCCTTCAACATACCGATCGTTTTTTGCTTCGATGGAGCAGACGAGATTTGAATATGGAGGAATTTCAAGAAGAATTTCACACTTGGAATTCAGAAATTAATTGGCCGATTTTTATTGATCACGCACAGAAAGGCCATTTGGCAGGGTATTTCCTTGAAAATGTAAAGCAGGCTCAATTAACGATTCCGGAGGATGTTCAGTTACAGCTAGAACGTTACCAGCAAAAGATCTTAATGCATCACATGTTCTTATTAGAATTTCTATTGGAGCTAAATAAACACCTAAAAGATATAGATCACGTTTTTCTAAAAGGCTGGGATTTAGCGATCCGTGGTTATAGTTCATTTAAGGTTCGTCAAATATCAGATATTGACATATTAGTGAATCCAGCGCAGCTTCCCGCCCTTATTGAAGTGCTGAGAAATTTAGGTGCAAGTATTAAAATCATCGAATACAAGTCTAGAATGCATCAAAAATTGGAGGAAATTCACGCTCCTATTCAAGCAATAATTCATGGGATTTCAATTGATGTACATACCCGTTTGTTCTCTTCAACGCTTCCATACGAATTCAACACGAAAAAACTGTTACAAAACAAGGAATTGCATCCATACCAAAATCAACATTTCTCTCTTCTCTCTGAAAAGGATGCCGCTTTGTTTTGTTACTTACACGCACACAAACACATATTGAGCGGATGGATGCTAAAAGTCGCCGTGGTAAATGATTTTTCCTACTATCCAACTGCTGCGCTAAAGCAACATGCATTAGCGTGTAATGCAGTAAAAGATTTTTCTGAAATGGAACAAATAATTTGCGAGATAAATCAAATGAATAGCAAAGTAGATTTTCTCACGCTAACATTATTCCGATTTTTAAGTCAACGAAAAATAGTTTTTATTGAGTCCGTTATATTGACCTTGAAACGCTTCAATTCCTTGAGGATACAATGGCGTTCATTTGGACTTTTGTTTTTCAACCTTTTCCCGCAAAAAAGTTACTTAACTAAGAATTTTGGAAACAGAAGTTATTTTGTGTTATGGATTCAACGTACAAGTAATTTTTTCACTCTCTTTTTCAAAGCGTCGAAATAACTTAAGAACCGAGCAAGAAAGAAAAATAGTATTCGTTTCTTTTGTGATGGAATCTTGTTTGTCTTTTTAGATGGCTTTAACAAGTCGACTTTCCCTATGAAATTTTGTTCATCGATTGGTTCATCGACGAGTCTATTGGAATCTCCCTGAGTACAGAGCTGTACTTTTCCTGAAATATTTTGAATCGAAATTACTCTATGAACGACAAAATGCTGATTTCTTTGAAAAGCAACGATATCACCCAAACCTATCTGATTTAAGGACAAGGGATAAATCCGAACCAAGTCACCTTTCCACATACATGGAATCATACTATTTCCATTGGCGCGTATTTGAACGAAATTACCTTTCTGTAATCGATTCTTGAACCAAGTTATCCAAAAAAGATCTGTTTCAGCAGGCTTCATTAGCCCAAAGTAATCATTTTTTTGACCTTTAAACCACTAATAGGAGCAATTGGATCCATATCCAAAGGTGGACCTGACATCATCACCAATGAAATTTCACTATCAATCTTAACTAACTCAACTTTAGGTGTTGAATAATTTCGTTTTGAACCGTTCATCGTAATTAATGAGTTATTTTTCATCTCTAAAAAGTTTGAAAAAATTAATTGATATACACTTTTTTCACTTCAACAGCATTCTGTGAGTGAATCGATACATAATAAATTCCTTTCGCGTCTTTCAATTTGACATTCGTTTCAGGTGATGAGGTAACTCCAGAATAAACTAATTTACCTGTTGCAT